>JADYZQ010000241.1 GCA_020853015.1 Deltaproteobacteria bacterium | reverse complement strand
TTGACGCCCATCTCGCTGCAACAGGCCGCCTCGCTCTCGCCCGACGCCGTCACCAACGGCCTGGCCTTCCTCCTCTTCGCCGGCCTTTTGCGGCTGTGGCTGGGCCCCGAGGAAGTTCCGGCGCCCGACGCCGTCGCCGGGACCATGGCCCTAGGCCTCTTGTTGACCTTGTCGAAGTTCGCCTACGGGTTGCATGCCCTGTTGTTTCTCCTGATTCCTTGGCAGCGCTTCGGCTCGCGGCGCCGTCGCATCCTCGGCATGGCGCTGTTTCTGGGCCTGAACCTGGCCTGGATGCTTCACACGCTTCGCTCGGGCGGCGACCCGGCTCGGGCCGGAGGCGAGGGGAGTCTCTTGGCCCTCTTGCAGGACCCGGTGCATTTTTTCGAGGTGGGACTCGACACGTTCCGCGTCTACGGACTTTATTATCTCGAGCAGTTTGTCGGCCGGCTGGGCCACCTCGACACGAATCTGCCGCGGGCCCTGATCGTTTATTATTGGCTGCTCTTGTTGGGCGCGGTCCTCCTCGGGCGGGAGCCGGGCCGAGGTCTGAAACCGGCGGAGAAGGCCTGGATCGCAGGGGTGCTTCTGGCGGAAGTCGCGGCGATCTGGTTGGGGCTTTTGCTCACCTACAATCCGGAAGGCGCGGAGTTGATCCGCGGAGGGCAGGGCCGCTACCTGATTCCCTTGGCGCCCTTTTTCTTCTTGCTGCTCTATCGCCCCGCCGCGGGAGCGGGGCCGCGGCGCTGGATCGCTCCGGTCTGCGTCTATTCGGCCGCGATGGCCCTGACCGTCGCGCTGTTCAGCCTGACGCGCCGGTTCTACGGATGAGTTTGGGGCAGCCTCCGACAAATAGGGCGAAACACCTCGTGGACTGACCAAAGGAACGTCAAATATGGAGGGCGCGGCTCTCGGCTAGTGGGCGTGGCCGCAGTTGTGGTCCTCGACCTGGCCCTTGACGTATTCCTTGATGAACTCCGCCATCAACTGCGGCAAGCGTTCCGGGTTCTTCTCCGTCAAATACACGGGGAAGTTCTTGCGGACCGAGTCCATTCCCTCCCCGATCCCGATTCCCACCACGATCACGCCCCGCTTCGCCGCCTCCTCGCAGAGCGTCCGAACTTCCGGACCTTCCAGATGCGTCTCTTCGCCGTCGGTGAGCACGAACAGGAACTCCCGATCCCGCTTGTCCTTCCGCTGCTCTTCCAAGATCCGCTTCAGCGATCCCGCCAAGCCCTGCCGCAGGTTCGTCCCACCTCCGCCCCAGGTGTCCAACACCATCTGGTTGAACAAGCCGTTTCGCTCCGCAGACGTCCTTAAACGCTTCTCGAAGCCCTTGATCGGAACATAGCTGTCATGGAAGGCGTCCAGGCTATAGGGAAGCTCCAGCCGCTCGAAGACGTCGGCGAACATCGTCGCCAGCCCCAGGCCGCCCCGTTGCCGCGGTCCGTTGTCGGCCATGCTCCCGCTGGCATCCAAAAGTAGGCTAAATCGATAATCCTTCGCCGTCGGCTCGGTCTTCCGCTTGAAGACGCTGAGCCGCGTCGTCAGACCCTCGATCGCCTTGATCGCCCGGGCCACGTCGATCTTGGGCCCGCTGGTGAAGTGACCCTCGTATTCGAAGTCGGTGTTCGGCTTGAGCAGCTGGTCGAAGACCTGGAACACCTGGTCCGGCAAACGGCCAAGCTCGCTCAAGGCCTTGGAATACTCCTTGCCGGAGAGTTCCTGTTGCTGGCGGCGGTAGTCTTGATGGCGGCCGTCCAAGAAGTCTTCCAGCCGGTCCGAGCCGCCCCCATTTTGATTCTCGGGTCTGGCGTCGGTATTGTCGGGCTTGCCTTCGGGCCCAATCTCCTCCCCGGACCCATAGATTTTTCTCGCCTTGGCCTGCTGTTCACCCCGAGTCCCTTGAGGGCCATGGGCGTCCGCGATCTTCTTGGCCCTGTCCTCCAACAGCTTCCTCGCCTTCTCCGACAGGTCCCTCGGATCGATCGTGCCCCTCCCCGCGCCTTGACCTGATCCCGCTTTTTCCTTCCCCGCCGTGCCCGCTTGGGCCTCTTGCTCCAGGCGCTTTTCCACTTCCTTCAAGCTTTCTTGATAGAGGCTATCGTAGATCGGCAAAATCTTCTCCTTGAGGACCTCTTCGAACTTCCCGAAATGAGCCTGGACTTCCGGCTCTTCCGGGTTGGCCTCCGTAGGCCGGCTTCGCATCGCCTCTTCAATATGCGGCAGCGCCTTATTCAACGCGGGTCCGACCACCTCATGGCCATCCCACGGACTCTCGCCACCGTAGACTTTCGACATCACCGCCTGCAGAAAAGCCTCATGCGGCAATAAATCGGGAACCTTGTCGGTCGACAGATTCTTGTAGCTCTCGTAGTAATAGTCCTTCAAGAATCTTAAGTAGGCTTCCTTGCGTCCCGGCGCACGATCCATCGCCCGCGCATTGACCCGAAGGTCTTCCACCACATTCAGCAGGGACCTCAGCTTTTCGCTTTGGAAGAAATATCCGGTTCCGATACGGGTGATATCCGCGTGGCCGCCTTCATGCTGGGCCACCGTCAGCAGGTCTTCGACGCTGCGTTTCAGCAAAAAATCCGGTCCAACCCGGAAAACCCGGGGCTCATTCAATTCCATCGATGCGGTCGCCGTATTAAAATCGAGCTCTAAGGCGATCTTTCCGGTTCGACCCATCGAAGCCGCCGCTCCCAAAAGGCGGTTCTTCAAGGTCCCGAACCGGCCTTCCAATTCTCGAACCGTTTCTTCGGGGAGCTTTCCCTCTAATCCGGCTTGGCGCACCTTGTCCCGAACCGGATTGTCGAAGGTATTTAAGCTCTTCGAAGGCAGAGGGCGCTTGGGAGTGAAGCCGAAAACCCCTCGTACGGCTCCTTTACTCTTTGCCGCAACGATGGACGGCGAAGTGGAGGGAGAGGCAGGGCTTGAACCTAATCGAGGGGAGACCGGCGCCTTGGGCCCACCAGCGGACGGAGGCGGCGCAGAAGGCTTCCCGCTAGGTTGGCCTAAGAGTTTGTCCAGTTCTTCAGCCTTGTATTCGAAGTCCATGTAGATTTCATGGGTCCGAGATCTCAAGGCTTCCGATTGGAGGTTCACTCCGGCATAGCCATAGGTATTGCTGGCGAGAATCAGGCGGAAGTTCTTGGGTCTCGCTAAGAACTCGG
>JADYZQ010000240.1 GCA_020853015.1 Deltaproteobacteria bacterium | reverse complement strand
CCGGCACCTGGGTGACCAAGGAGGAATCGCAAATGGAAAGCCGCATGGTAACCGGCGTCAGCCTGAACAAAGACGAGGCCAAGATCGCGGTGCGCCAGGTGCCCGACACGCCCGGCGTCGCCAGCAAGATCTTCGCCCCCATCTCCGACGCCAATATCAACGTCGATATGATCGTCCAGAACGTCAGCTCCGAAGGCACGACCGACCTCACCTTCACGGTGCCCAAGAGCGACCTGAAGCGCGCCCTGCTCATCGTCGAGGGGGTCGCCAAGGAGATCGGCGCCAAAAAGGTCGAGTCCAGCGAGAACATCGCGAAGGTCTCGGTGATCGGCTTGGGCATGCGGTCGCACGCCGGCATCGCCAGCAAGATGTTCACCACCCTGGCCAAAGAGAACATCAACATCCAGATGATTTCGACCTCCGAGATCAAGATCTCGATCATCGTCGACGCGAAGTACACCGAGCTCGCCGTGCGCGTCCTGCACGACGCCTTCGAGCTGGGAAAGAAATGAAATCGGTCAAAAAACAAGTCACCCTCTACGACACGACCCTCCGCGACGGCTCGCAGGGCGAGGAGATTTCCTTCACCGTCGAGGACAAGCTGCGCATCTCCGAGAAGCTCGACGAGCTGGGGATCGACTACATCGAGGCCGGCTGGCCGAGCTCCAATCCCAAGGACCTCGAGTATTTTCAAAAAGCCCGCTCGCTGAAGCTCAGGCACGCGAAAATAGCCGCCTTCGGCGCCACGAGGCACCCCAGCAAGACGCCGACAAAGGATGACAACCTCAAGGCCCTGCTCGAGGCCGAAACCGCCGTGGTCACCATCTTCGGAAAGTCCTGGGACCTGCACGTGCACGACGCCCTCAAGGTGGGGCTCGCCCAAAATCTCGAGCTGATCGCCGACTCCCTCGAGTTTCTCAAGAAGCGCGTCGGCGAGGTGATCTACGACGCCGAGCACTTCTTCGACGGCTTCAAGGCCAACCCCGAGTACGCGATGAAGACCCTGCAGGCCGCGCGCGAGGGCGGGGCGGATCTTTTGGTGCTCTGCGACACCAACGGCGGCACCTTGCCCGACGAGGTCGAGCGCGTCTTTCGCCAGGTCGCGCGCATGATGCCCGGCGCCTACGGCATCCACTGCCACAACGACTGCGAGGTCGCGGTGGCCAACTCGCTGGCCGCGGTGCGGGCGGGCGCGGTGCAGATCCACGGGACGATCAACGGCTTCGGCGAGCGCTGCGGCAACGCCAACCTCGTTTCCATCATCCCCAACCTGCAGCTGAAAATGGGCATCGAGGCGGTGCCGGGCAAAGGGCTCACGCGCCTCCAAGAGGTCTCGCATTTCGTCAACGAGCTGGCCAATCTCAAGCCCGACACGCACCAGCCCTACGTCGGCCAGAGCGCCTTCGCGCACAAGGGCGGCATCCACGTCAGCGCGGTGATGAAGAACCCCAAGACCTACGAGCACGTCGCGCCGGAGGCGGTCGGCAACCGCCGCCGTATCCTGCTGAGCGACCTCGCGGGCACCAGCAATATTTTGCAGAAGGCGCGGGAGTTCGGCCTCGATCTCGACCGGCAGGACCCGCTGGTCAAGCAGCTGGTGAAGGATTTGAAGGAGCTCGAGAACCAGGGCTACGAGTTCGAGGGCGCCGAGGCCAGCTTCGAGATCCTCATGAAGAAGGCGATGGGGCGCTACAAGCCCTTCTTCCGCCTGATCGGCTTTCGCGTGCTGGACGAGAAGCCCACGCACGACGATCCGCCGCACGCCGAGGCGACCATTCAGGTCGAGGTCGACGGGCAGCAAGAGCACACGGCGGCATTGGGCAAGGGGCCGGTCAACGCCCTCGACAACGCCTTGCGCAAGGCCCTGGAGCGCTTCTTTCCGCAAATCGGCGAGGTGCGGCTCCTCGACTATAAAGTTCGGGTTCTCCCCAGCGGCAGCGGCACCGGATCGAAGGTCCGGGTCCTGATCGAGTCCGGCGACGGACACTCGAAGTGGGGCACGGTCGGGGTCCACGAAAACATCATCCAGGCCAGTTGGATGGCCCTGGTGGATTCCCTCGAATACAAATTGATGAAGGACCCCAAGGGCCGCCGAAAAAAGCCTTCCTCCGTCCGTACATAAATACCGAAGCAACATCGCAGGTTTAGCCGGCCGATACCCTCTCCGTGTGGATTTCCGCGAGGGGCTTGGCGCCTTGCGGCAAAATCCTTTTGAAAATTATATAGTTATATCTATGGATTTCGATTACTCTTTAGGCAGCACTCCGCCTTGGGGAGTTTTGGGATGTTCCGGAGGAGAATTATGAAACATTTATTACTGAAGTTATCCGTCTTGGTCTTAGCCTTGACGCCGGCCTTTGCCAGCTATGCCGATCCCGGCATCAGCTTCGATGGGCCCAAAATCACCGACCGCGGCCAATTCGGCGGAAAAGAGCGCGGGATGACCTTCCCGGGCGATTTCAGCGTCTATCCCTTCGCGGGGAGCCCGCACGTCGACGCGGCCGTGCCCCAGATCCGCTTGCTGTGGGGTTTCGAAAACAAGAACAACTGGCCCAGCGCGACGCCCAACACCTATTTCAACGGCGTGGGCCTCAGCAACGGCAACATCAACCTGGTCGCGGTGCAGGGGCAATTCGACGGCGACGGCGGGGGCCTCAAGGACGTCGTGGTGCTCGACACCGGCGGCTTGAAGGTCTGCTACAATTTCAACGGATCGGCCTGCGCGGGCGAGTCGGGCGACGTCCCCGTGACCGTCGGCCTGGACAAGCCGCTCACGCTCTGGTCGGCCCGGGTGGCCGATTTCAACGGAGACGGCAAAGACGACGTGGCGGTGGTGGGCTTCGACTACAACAGCTTCGACGGCTACGTCGCGGTCGTGGCCGGCAACAATGCCGGCGGCTCCAATCCCTTCAACCCGGACGCCGGCGATCCGAATTTGGCCTCTCCCTATTACAAGCAAATGATCAAGTGCGGCATTCCCTTGGCGGTGACGGTGGGGCAGTTCGGCGGCGACGCCAAGCCGGACCTGGCCGTTTCCACCCTCAACCGTTGCAACAATACGGCCGGCGCCTCGGTGCACGCCTTCCTCAACACCGGCGGAAGTTTCGACTTCAAGCAGGACGCCGCCGCCTTCAAGCGCAACGACTGCGACAAGCCCACCGGTCTCGCGACCTATAACCCCGATGGCAACGCCCAAGACGACCTGGTGTTGACCTGCTACGACAAGTTCTACTCGAACTGTCCTCCGGTCGACGTCAAGGCGGACGTAGCCGTGGAAAATCCCCCGGTCATCGCCTGCGTCGCCGGTTGGAAGAGCGGACCCGTCATGGCGCTGCAGAACAACGGCTCGGGCAGCGGGTTCGGCGTGAAACAGACCCTGGGCGACACCGATGAGACCTCGCTGAAATTCCCCTACACCTCGACGACCGGGGATTACGACGGGGACGGCAATCAGGACTTGGCGGTCGCCTCCAACGGCGGTTCGGCGGTGGTGACCTACGCGGGCACATCGCCCTTCCAGGTGAACCCGGACAGCCGCAACGACATCTCGACCTTGAGCTACACGCCCAAGTTCATTCAGACCCATGACATGAACGGCGACGGGCTTCCCGACCTGATCCTGACGGCGGCCGCGGCGAAATTCCCCGAGCAGCGCATCCCGGACACCGAGATCACCCACGTGGATTTTCTCGACCGCTATACCGTGGCGCGAGCCCCGGTGGAATATGTCCCCGGTAAATACTACACGACCGCCGAGCCGGCCTATCGCGATACGCCGCTCACCCTGAACAATGACGCCGTCTTGGCGGCCCGCGGTTTCGTCAAGGCGAGCCCGACCGAATATAAAATCAACTACACGCCCAATTCCTTCCAGAAGGGCAGTCAGGTGCTCGTGCTGAACGACAACTTCAAGTACGACGGCACCTACGAGCGCCTGCCGGGCGACTTCGGCGCCCGCGTGCCGGCCTCGACGGACGGTCTCCTCGTGCTGATCAACCACCGTCCCACCGTCTCCGGGGATGATCCCAAGTGCGACGGAGGCGAGGTGACGTACCGCTGCACGGCGCCGGAGGGCAACACGATCACCGAGTGTACCCCGGCCACCACCGACCCGGCGGTGACCTTCACCCCCGCGGTCCCGGGACCGGGCAACAAGGAATGGTCCGGCAAGGTCAAGCTGCCCAAGGATCAGGGGGTCCATAAATGGACCGTGACGGCCAAGGACAACCTCGGCACCGTGACGACGGGCGAGTTCACCGCCGACTACAGCAACTGCCCCGGCGGCTCGACGGCCTGTCCCGCGACCCCGATCGAAAAGCAGCTCTCTCCGAAAGACCCGGTAATGATCTGCGCGTTCGAGAACGACCAGAAGCTGGCCGAGCTGAACGGCGGTAAGACGGTGACCTGGGCCCAAGTCGGCTCCAAGGGCATCGACCTCAGCGCCCTGTCCGTTCAAGGCCAGTGCCTGGTGGGGCCGCGCCTGCCGCTCTCCTTCGACCAGGATCGGGTGATCGAGCTGAAGTATAGCGTCGAGCCCGACGGACCGAAGGATTGCCCCGCGAAGTTCGTCTTCCCGAAGGCCTTCTTCGAAGGCTCGGGCAGCCTCTTCGGCTGCAGCTTGAACGCCGCTCCAGGCTTGGCTTCCGCGTGGTCCCTGTGGGTCCTCGGATGGCTGCCCGCGGCGGGGCTTTGGGTCCTGGCGAGACGCTTCGGCAAAAAATAAACCCTTCGAGGATTCACCGAGAAGGACGATTTGAGATCGGCCCCCGTCGCGAAAGCGGCGGGGGCTTTTTATTTTGGAAATGGTTCGCGGCGGGAGACCTTGTCGAATTTTTAATAGGAACGGCGATGCGGAAAAGGATGCGCGGAGGTCTTCGCGAGGATTTTTAAATTCGAAAATTCAGCACAGAATTCGAGGCTTGAGCTTGAATACTTTAATGTTTTTTTTGTTTGACAGGTAGAGGGGTCGCGTTTACACTCCCGAAATCTTTTGGTTAGAAGTGTCGTTTCTGTTTCCGAATTACCTGGGAAACGCAAACAGCAGTAATAAGTTTTTGAAATAAAAATCGCGTTTGATTTTTGTATAGTGTCGAACTTCATCCTGGAAAGGGGATAGATGTATGAGAAAAAGCCTCAAAACACTCTGTGCCGCATTAGGCATGGCCGCCGTGGTTACGGCGTCTTCGCCTTCTGCCCACGCTTTGGTGTCGAGCTTTGACGTCCTGAACTTCAAGCCCGCCATCTCCAACCGAACCGACTATTTCACCATTTACTCCAGCCAAACGGTTGCGAAACATGGTTGGAACACCGGTTTCTATGTTGATTTTGCCCACAATCCGCTCGAAGTGGCCTTCCCCGCGTTGGGCGTCCGCTTTGCCGGTGTCGTGGACAACACCATCACCGGTAACTTCTACGCCACCTACGGTCTCCTCGACTGGTTCTCGGTCGGTATGAACATCCCGGTGGTCTTCTGGTTGGACTACGTCAACACCCTGGGCCCTCCTTTCGGCACCGGTGCGGGCACCAGCGACAGCATGACCGAACTGGGCGACATCCGTATGGAGCTCAAGTTCCGCATCCTCAACAACGAGGATAAGCTGATCGGTCTTGCCCTGGTTCCTTTCTTCACCATTCCCTCCGGCGACTCCACCCACTTCGTGGGCAACGGCACCCTCACCGGCGGTATCAAGATCGCTCTTGACTTCAACATCCACGAGCGCGTCAAGCTGGCCCTTAACATCGGTTACCTGGGCCGCGACGACGTGACGATCGGCGGCGTTCGCATCGACGACCAGCTCCTCCTGGGTCTGGGTCTCTCGATCAAGATCATCGAGCGCTTGTCGTTCCTGGTCGAAGCCCACACCGAGCCGGTCATTCGCGACCTGTTCGAAAACGAAGTCCAAACTCCGGCTGAGGTCCTCGGCGGTTTCCGCATCAAGGTTGCCGAGCACTGGGACATCAACGTCGGCGG
>JADYZQ010000239.1 GCA_020853015.1 Deltaproteobacteria bacterium | reverse complement strand
CCTGCTGGCCGCGGCGGCCTTGCTGCACCAGCTGGGGGCGACGCAGGCTCCGGACTTGGACGCGGCCTTGACCGACCTGGGCCGGCGCATGGCCGCCATTCCGATCCATCCTCGTCTGGCGCGGTTTTTATTGGAGGCCGAGCGGCGGCACTGCCTGGGCGCCGCGCTGCGCCTGGCGGCGCTCGTCTCCGAAGACGCCCTGGAAGAGCTCGACGTCTTCCATCAGGTGGAAACGGGGCGGCTCACCGAATCGCAGCGCCGGCTGATCGCCCTGTGGGGCGGGCATTTCCCCAAGGCCGCCGCCCAGGCGCGGGGCCGCGAGGCAGAGCTCGCCTACGCGTTGCTGACGGGCTTTCCCGACCGAGTGGCCCGCCGGCGCCTGGCCTCCGCCTCGGCGGAGAAGCAACGCGCGTTGGAGCGGGGCGGCGAGGTGGAGCTGGTCTTTTGCAACGGCGGAGCGGGCCTGCTGCGCGGCGAGGCCTCGCCGGCGGGGGAATGGTGCGTCGTCCTCGACGTCCAAGAAAAGCAGCACGCGGGACAGACCCGTCCTAAGGTCCACGTCAGCGCCTTGGCGCCGATTGAGCCGGAGTGGCTCTTCGATTGGCAGGGCTCGCTGCTGGTCGAAGAAAAGGAGCTGGTCTGGGACGAGAGGCTCGGCCGAGTCTTTCAGGTATCGCGGATCCGTTACGGCCAGCTGGCGCTCTCGGAAACCCGGGAGGCGCCGGAGGACGGCGCGGCGGCGGAGCGGCTCTTTTTGAAATCGGCCTTGGGCCTGGATTTGGAGGGACCCGCGGCGGAATCCCTCGAGGTGCCGGGGCTCTTGCAGCGCCTCGGCGGCTCCGAAGCGCTGGAGACGGAGTTTTCGCGCCTCGATTGGCTGAGGCGCGCCCATCCCGAGGCCCCGCTCCCCGAGCTGCGGGGCCGGGGTCTGGCGGAGTTCCTGCTGAAGGTCCTCTCGGGCGTCGATTCCCGCCAGGCCTGGGAGGGGATGGAGCTGCCGCGGGCCTGTCTCGAGGCCTTGCCTCCCGATGCGGCCGCCTTGCTCTCGCGCGAGCTGCCCGGCCATGTGGTTTTGCAGGCGGGGCGGCGGGTGCGGGTGCGTTATCCCTGGGGGCGCGAGCCCTGGATAGAGTCGCGGCTGCAGGATTTCTTCGGCATGAAGGAGGGGCCGAAGCTGGCGGGCGGACGCGTGCCGCTGCTGCTGCACCTCTTGGCGCCCAACCAGCGGGCGGTGCAGGTGACGAGGGATTTGGCGGGGTTTTGGAAGAACACCTATCCGGAGATCCGCAAGCAGCTGATGCGACGGTATCCGAAGCACCGTTGGCCCGAGATCCCCGGCGCCGCTTGACGCCGGTTTCGTGGTTCTTAAAAATCATTCCCCGATAATCTGCACCGCCACCGACCGCTCCCTCGGCCCGTCGAAGTCGATCAGGCAGAGCTTCTGCCAGCGACCGTAGACCGGACGCCCTTCCTTGACGATCAGCGTCTGGGAAGCGGCGCCGAACAAGAAAGACTTCATGTGCGCGTCCGCGTTGCGGTCGCACTTCTTGTCGTCCGCGCAGAGGTTCTTCGTGCGGATCTTGCTGTTGTGCAGGTAAGGCTTGTGGTGGGGGATCAGGTCTCGGAGGAAGCCGTTCAAATCGCCCAAGAGACAGGGCTCGTCGAGCTCGTTGAGCGCCACCACGCAGGTGGTATGCAGGGCTTGGACCGTCAGCAGTCCGTTCTGGATCCCGCTTTCCTGCACCCATTGCCGGGTCGGTTCGGTGAGGTCGTGGATCGAAAAGAAGTCGAATTCCTTGAGATAAGGAACCAGCTTCGGTTCGATTTCGGCCAGGTTGTTGTGATCTGTGGCGTAGGTTACGGACTTGTTGAAACAGAGCATGCTCCACCCTCCCTAATACCCTTATCGAACCCTGGATTCGAAACATTCTAGGGGGCTTTTAATTCCTGTACAAATTATTTTTAGGGCTTCGGTTCAGTGGGCGGAGCGGGCGGGGAGGGCCCGGGTGATGCGGGCCAGCGCGTGCAGGAGGGGAGGCTCGGCGCAATAGGCGTTTTTCAGGTACCGGATGGTGCGGCGGATATGGCGCAGGGTTTCGAGGTCTCGATCGGAGTCGAACAGGAGCATCGGAGAGCCCAGATGGGAGGCCAATAGGGTCTTGAGTCGCTGGAGCAGGGCCTCGAAGCGCTCTTGTTCCTGGCGGCGAAGGGACTGGAGTCTCCTGGGTAGAAAATCCCCTTCGGAACAGCCTCGATAGTAAGCGGAATTTAAGGAAAACTTGAGCTTCCAGAGGCGGTTGGCCGTCCCCTGCAGCTCCCGCTGCAGGGCGCTCAATTCCTCGGAGACGCGCTCGAGTTTCCGCATTACTTGCTCTCCGCCGCTCGCTTCTCTTGGTACAGCTTGACCAGTTCGTCTTGGACGTTGCGGGGCACGGGGGCGTACTTGAGGAATTCCATCTGGAATTCGCCCTTGCCCTGGGTGCCGCTCCGCAGGTCGGTGGAATAGCCGAACATCTCGGAAAGCGGGACTTCGGCGTCGACCTGGACGTACTTGTTGACCGTCCCGGTGCTGACGATGACGCCGCGGCGCTGGTTGATCTGGCCGACGACCTGGCCCTGGAACTCTTCGGGGGCCTGGGTCTGCAGGCGCATGATGGGCTCGAGGATGGTCGGGCCGCACTGGTTGTAGAATTCGCGAACCGCGGTCATGGCGCAGATCTTGAACGCCATTTCGGAGGAGTCGACGTCGTGGTAGGCGCCGTCGTTGATGACGACGCGGACGCCGACCACCGGGAAGCCGATCAGGAGGCCCTTCTTGAGCTGCTCTTGAAAGCCCTTGTCGCAGGCCGGGATGTATTCGCGCGGGATCTTGCCGCCGACGATCTCGTCGACAAACTCGTAGGTCTGCACCGCATCGGCGGGCAGGGGCTCGAAGTAGCCCATGATTTTGGCGTATTGGCCCGAACCGCCGGTCTGTTTTTTGTGCTGATAGCTGAAGTCGGTCTTCTTGGTGATGGTCTCCCGGTAGGCGACCTGCGGTTTGCCGGCGATGACCTCGCAGGCGTACTCGCGCTTCATGCGCTCGATGTAGATCTCGAGGTGCAGCTCGCCCATGCCCGAAATAATGGTCTGGGCGCTTTCTTCATCCCGATGGACGCGGAAGGTGGGGTCTTCCTTCGAAAAGCGGTTGAGGGCCTTCGAGAAGTTGGCCGTGGCGCCTTTGTCCTTGGGGGCGACCGCAAGCGAAATGACCGCGTTGGGCACGTGCATCGAGGTCATGGTGTAGCGGATCGTGCCGTCGGTGAAGGTGTCGCCCGAGGCGCATTCGACGCCGAACATCGCGACGATGTCGCCCGCGTAGGCGACGTCGATGTCGTGCATCTCGTCGGCGTGCATGCGGACCAGGCGCGGCACTTTGACTTTCTTTTCATTGGTCGAATTGACGATCCAGTCGCCCTTGCCGACTTTTCCTTGATAAATACGCATATAGGTCAGCTGGCCGTAGCGGCCGTCTTCCAGCTTGAAGGCCAGGCCGACGAAAGGTTTGTCGGGGACGGATTCGAGGACGATCTTTTCCTCATCCTTGCGCTGGTCGTGGGCCTCGTTTTTGACCTCGGAAGGATCCGGCAGGTAATAGCCGACCGCGTCGAGCAGCATCTGGACGCCCTTGTTCTTATAGGCCGAACCCATCATCACAGGGATGAACTTGAGGCTGAGCGTGGCCGTGCGCACGGCCTTGCGGAGGGCGTTGGGGCTTACTTCCTTGTCTTCTAGATAGAGCTCGGCGATGTGGTCGTCGAAGTCGCCCATCGCGGCGACCAATTCGTGACGGCGCTCCTTGGCCTCGGCCAAGAGCTCGGCGGGGATCTCTTCGACCCGGACGTGCTCGCCGTTGTCGCCGTCGAAATAGTTGGCCTTCATCTCGATCAAGTCGATGACGCCCTGGAAACGGTCTTCGGCGCCGATCGGCAGGGCGATCAGGTGGGCGTTGTGGCCCAGCTTGTCGCGCAGCTGGTGCATGCAGCGCACGGGGTCGGCGCCGGCGCGGTCCATCTTGTTGACGAAGGCGATGCGCGGGACGT
>JADYZQ010000238.1 GCA_020853015.1 Deltaproteobacteria bacterium | reverse complement strand
GCAACAGCTCGCCCTTGAGCACCTCGTCGCGGTAGATGTTGGTGACGGGCACCTCGGCGGTGGGCACCAGGTAGTGCCCCTCGGTGGTCTTGAAGAGGTCGGCCTCGAACTTGGGCAGCTGGCCGGTGCCGCGCAGGCTCTCGGCGTTGACCAGGAAGGGCGGCAGCACCTCTTCGTAGCCGTGCTCGCGGGTGTGGGTCTCGAGCATGAAGTTGATCAGCGCGCGCTCGAGGCGCGCGGCCTGGTCGCGGTACAGCGTGAAGCGGGCGCCGGCGATCTTCGCGCCGCGCTCGAAGTCGAGGACGCCCAGGCCTTCGCCTAGCTCCCAATGCGGCTTCGGCGCGAAGGGAAATTTCGGCTTCTCACCCCAGCTGCGGACGACTTGGTTGTCCTGCTCGCCGGTTCCGACCGGGACCGAGGCGTGCGGCAGGTTGGGGATCTGCATCAGCAGCTCGTCCAATTCCTTCTCGAGGGCCTCGCTCTCCGGGGCGATGGTCTTCAGGCGCTCGGCGACGCCCTTCATCTCGGCCAAGGTGGCGGAGGCGTCCTGCCCCGCCTTCTTGAGTTTTTGAATCTCCTCGGAGGCGGCGTTTTGCCGGGCGCGGAGCTGGTCGTGCTCGACCTGGAGGGCGTTTTTGCGCTGCAGGAGTTGGGCGACCTGGTCGAGGCCCTCGACGGCCTTGCCGCGCTGGGCGAGGGACCGGCGGACCTTTTCGAGGTTCTGTTGGACGAATTTGGGGTCGAGCATAGGGCTTCCTTGGCTTGCCGGATTACAATAAAAAAGGCGGCCGAGTTTAGCCACCTTTTTTAAGGCCCGAAAAAAACGCTTATTTAAGACTTATTTCCCTTCGCCAGGGCCCGGTCGACGATCTCCTTGAACTTTTCAAGGGGTTGTGCGCCGAAGAGAGGCGTGCCGTTGATGAAGAAGCTGGGCGTTCCGCTGACGCCGGCCTTGGCGCCGTCGGCGAAATCTTTGTCGACTTCCGCGGCGTACTTGCCTTCATCGAGGCAAGAGTCGAATTTCTTGGCGTCAAGTTTGAGATCGCCGGCGTATTTTTTCAGACTGGCCGCGTCCAGGGCGCCTTGGTTGGCCCAGAGCAGGTCGCTGTATTCCCAATACTTGCCTTGATCCCCGGCGCACTGCGCGGCCTCCGCGGCCTTCTTGGCCAGCGGGTGGAAGTCGAGGGGGTAGTCGCGCAGGACGTAGTGGATCTTGTCGCCGTACTCGGCCAGCAGCTGCTTGATGGCGGGACGCGCCTTGGCGCAAAAGGGGCATTGGTAGTCGGTGAATTCGACGATGACGACGGGCGCCTTCTTGTCGCCCATGGAGGGGTCGTCGTCGACGCTCACCTCGACCTTGGGCGCCTCCAACAGGACGACGACCTTGGCCTCGCTCTTCAGGCGGTCGATCAGGTTGTTGCGGTAGATGGAGGCCTTGCGGGCGAACATCTGCTGCTTGATAGGTCCCTTCACCTCCTCGAGGGTACGGCCTCCGAGGCGGCCCTTATTCTGGTTGAAGAAGTCCTCGACCTCGCGGTCCGGGATTTCGCCGACCTTTTCGAGGACCTCGACCTTGATCAGTTCTTCGGCGGAGACGCCGCGCTTCTTGGCCTCCTTGGCGACCAACTTCTGTTCGATCATCGCGTCCAGGCCCTGCTGCTTGATCTCGAAGATCTCCGCCTGCACGCGGGAGAGTTGCCCGGCGACGGCCTGGCTTAAGTCCGCCTCGGTGATCTTCTCGCCGTCGATTTCGGCGACTACCGCCTTGGGATCCGGCGCCGCGGCGGGGGCGCCGGGCGCGGCCGGGGCCGGGCCGCTCTGCCCTTGGCAGCAGCCGGTCAGGAATAGGGCGGTGAGCAAGACGGATAGTTTCTTCATAAGATTCCTCGCTTTAGGGTAGGGCGCAGTCTAGCCCGGGCCGCGGGGCAAGGCAATTCCTATTCGGAAGAGGGCTTGGAGGTTTTAAGGTGCGGAAATGGTGGTCTTGTCTAATTCCGCAGCGGCTTATTGTTCATCAACATGAACTGCATCCGGTCGATTCGCCGGCTCGAAGTAAATTCGAGCCGGCGAAAGCTACGGCGCTCGACCTAATGCGGAAATCGTGATCCAGCCTAATTCCGCAGCGGCTTATTATTCATCAACATGAACTGCATCCGCGCCTGGCTCTTCTCGGTGCCGGCGAGCTTGAGGAAGACCTCGCGCTCGAGGTCGAGGATGTACTGCTCCGAGACCAGGCGCTGCGTCGGGATGTCGCCGCCGCAGAGGACGTGGGCGAGCTGCTCCGCGATGAAGGCGTCGTGCTCGCTGATCTGGCCCAGGGAACGGAAGCCGCGGATCGCCGAGACCATCGCCATCTCGCCGCCGACGCCGGGGACGAGGATGTCCTCGCGGGGCGTCGCTTGCTTGTAGTCCTTGGCCAGGGCCAGGACGTCCTGCTTGGCGTCGTGGATCAGGGTTTCGCGGTTGAAGGAGACCTTGTCGCTGGGCTTGAAGTAGTCGAACTCGATGCCCTCCTTGGCGCTGGTCGCCACCTTGGCGAAGCCGATCTTCTCGAAGGCGCGCTGCACCTTGGGGAAGGGGCCGCCGTCGCCCTGCGAGGCCCAGACCTTCTGGCCCTTGGCGCGGAGCGCCGCCTCGCAGTGGAGCAGCATGTTCTTGCAGCCGCCGCCGCCCGGGATCAGGCCGACGCCGACCTCGACCAAACCGACGTAGGTCTCGGCCGCGGCACGCACCGCGTCGGCGCCCATCGCGATCTCGCAGCCGCCGCCCAGGGTGAGGCCGAAGGGCGCCGCCACGACGGGCTTGGGCGAGTACTTCAGGCGCATGCAGAAATTTTGGAACTGGCGGACCATCTCTTCGATGTTCTTCCAGTTGCCCTGCTGGGACTCGAGCCAGAGCAGCATGAGGTTGGCGCCGACCGAGAAGTTTTCGCCCTCGTTGGCGATAACCAGGCCGTTCAGCTTCTCGGCCTCGATCTTGTCGAGGGCCTCGAAGCCCAAGAGCGCGATGTCGGCGTCGATGGCGTTCATCTTGGAGTGGAACTCGAGGCAGAGCACGCCGTCGCCCAGGTCGATCAGGCTGGCCGAGCCGTTGCTTTTGATCACCTTGTTCTGCTCTTTGAGGTTCTTCAGCAGTAGGACATTGGGGTTCATCGGCACGGGGACGTAGCCGCTCGTCTTGATGTCGAAGTAGTAGGCCTTGCCGTCCTTGCGCTTGTAGAAGGTGCCTTCGCCCTTCTCGAGCACCTGGGTGAAGAGGGCCGGGACCGCCAGGCCGTCCTTTTGGATGCGCGCGACGGTCTCTTTGACGCCGATCGCGTCCAGGACCTCGAAGGGCCCCAGGTCCCAATTGAAGCCCCAGCGCATGGCGCGGTCGACGTTGACCACGTCGTCGGCGATCTCGGGGATGCGGTTGGCGGTGTAGATCAGGGTGTCGCGGGTGACCTTCCAGGCGAAGTCCGCGG
>JADYZQ010000237.1 GCA_020853015.1 Deltaproteobacteria bacterium | reverse complement strand
TGACGTAATCGGCGACGCGCTGGACGTATTTCTCGTCCGACTCGCTTTTGAGCTGGAATTTTTGGTTGAGCAGGACGACTTCGAAAGTTTTCTTCATAAATTGGGGCCATGATGACGGGGGGTGAAAAGCCTGTCAAGGTTTTTGCCCGCGCCGGCGACGCGGCGAAGGCTTAGTCGACCGAAACGCTGGGCGCGCTCAAGGAAGGCGCGAGGGCCACGTTGGGACGGCCTTGAAATAACGAGAGAAAACCGACGTAGAAAAAACCGATTTGGAAGAAAAGCAAACTGTACAGGGACATCCACAGACCGTGGGCAAAGGCGTAGACGACGGCCAGAGAAAAATACAGGCCGAGGAATACCTCGACCAAGGTGATGACGCCGAAGGAGCTGCGGTATTTTTTGTGCTGCCAGGCGTCGGAGCGCTTGGCGATCGCGTATTTCGCCGTGCGGGTGAACTCGCTCTGGCGGTTGAACAGGGCCTCGAAGACCGCCTTGGTGTTGTTGATGGCGAGACCGATACCCAACGCGATGTTGAGCGGGAGATACAGCAGGCGGCTCTTCCAATCCGGATAGATCTCCTTCTGCGAGCAGACGTAGAAGGACGCGATCGAGACCGTCGCCAACAGGAAGACCGGCAGGTCGATCCAAAGGATCGACTGCAGGCGCAGCTGGTGGCGCAGGTAGAGCGAGAGCGGCATGCAGAAGGACAGCACCACCATCAGCACGTAGGCGAAATTGTTGAGCAGGTGGAAGCTCGCCTCCATCTTGACCCGCGGCGAGAGGGCGCTGCGCCAGATGCGCGGCATGAGCTTCTTGGCGGTCTGAATGGACCCCTTGGCCCAGCGGTGCTGCTGGGCCTTGAAGCCGTTCATGTCGACGGGCAGCTCGGCGGGGACGACCACCTCGGGGACGTAGAGGAATTTCCAGCCCTTGAGCTGGGCGCGGTAGGAAAGGTCGAGGTCCTCGGTCAGCGTGTCATAGTGCCAGCCCCCCGCCGCCTCGATGCAGCGGCGGTCCCAGATCCCGGCCGTCCCGTTGAAATTGAAGAAGCGGCCCGAACGGTTGCGCGCCGTGTGCTCGATGACGAAGTGCCCGTCGAGCAGGATGCTCTGGGCCTGGGTCATCAGCGAGTAATCCTGGTTGAGATGGCCCCAGCGGGCCTGGACCATGCCGTACTTCCGCCGCGCGAAGAAATAAGGGACCATTCGCTTGAGGAAGTCCGGCTCGGGCAGGAAGTCGGCGTCGAAGACGGCGATCAGCTCGCCCTGGGCGACCTTGAGACCCTCGTCGAGGGCGCCGGCCTTGAAGCCCTTGCGGTTGCTGCGGTGCAAATAGACGATGGGGTGGCCAAGCTGGCGGTACTCGCGGACGACGGCCTTGGCGATCTCTTGGGTCTCGTCGGTGGAATCGTCGAGCAGCTGGATCTCGAGGCATTCGCGCGGGTAGTCGAGGGCGCAGATCTGCTGCACCAGGCGCTGGACCACGTATTTTTCGTTGTAGATCGGCAGCTGGACGGTGACGAAGGGCACCCGCGGGAGCGCCTCGAAAGCGGGCACGTCCTGGGGCAGGCGCCCTTTGTGCTTGTAGTAGAGATAGGTCAGGTAATAGCGATGCAAACCGAAGATCGCCAAAATCCCTAAGATGAAAAAATATATCCCGAGCAGGAGGACGGCAAACAGCTCCATACTCAGGCTTATAAAAAGAAATCTTGAAAAGTCAAGGAGTTAGATTTCCCCGTTCAGGATTCCAGGGAGAAGAGCACCTGCCGCGCCTCGATGTCCACCTTCGCCACCTTGACGGTGACCTCCGTTCCGATCTTGAAGACCTTCCCGCCCTTGCGGCCGCGCAGCCGGTGCTTCTTCTCGTCGAAGAGATAGTAGTCGTCCTCGAGGTCCTCCAAGAGCACCAGGCCCTCGACGAAGAAGTCGAAGAGCTCGACGAAGAAGCCGAACTTGGCGATCCGCGAGACCACTCCGCGCAGGGTCTCGCCCACGTGCCTTTGCATGAACAGGGCCTTCTGCAGGTCGACGGCCTCCCACTCCGCCTCCATCGCCACCCGCTCGCGGCGGCTGCAATGGCCGGCCATATTGGCCAGCTCGAGGGTGCGGGCCTCTTTCGCCTCTTCGGAGCGCGGCGCCTCGCGGAGCAAGATGTCCTGGAGGACGCGGTGGACCATCAGGTCGGGATAACGGCGGATGGGGCTGGTGAAATGGGTGTAGCAGGTCGAGGCCAGGCCGAAGTGGCCGAGATTTTCGTGGGAGTAGACCGCCTGTTTCATCGAGCGCAGCAGGATGTGCTGGATAAGACGCTGCTCGGCGTGGTCGGCCACCTGGTGCAGGACCTTGTTGAAGAAGCCCGGCTTGGGCTTGGGGGGAAAGGAGATGTTGAAACCCAGGTTGTGCAGCAGGATCTGGAAGTTCTTCACCTTCTCGGGGTCGGGCTCGCCGTGCACGCGGTAGACGCCGGGGACGCGGCGGGCGGTGATGAAGCGGGCCACCGCCTCGTTGGCGGCGATCATCAATTCTTCGATCAGGAAATGCGCCTCGTTGCGCTCGGCCTTGATGATGTTCTCGATGCTGCCGTCCTCGAAGCTGATCTGGATCTCGGGCTCGGGCATGTCGAAGTCGATGCTGCCGCGCCCGAAGCGCTGCCGGCGGATCTTGCGCGAGAGCTCGAGGGCGTCGGTCAGCATGGGCAAAAGCGGCGTCAGCGGCTCGCGCACCTCGGGCACCAAGTCCACCAGGGCCCGCGCCACCTGCTTGTAGGTAAGGCGGGCCTTGGAGTGGATCACGCTCTTGTAGACGTCGGCGCTCTTCGGCATCCCCTGGGCGTCGTAGAGCATCTCGCAGGTGAAGGTGAGGCGGTCTTCCTTGGGCCTCAAGCTGCACAGGTCGTTGCTCAGGGCCTCGGGCAGCATGGGGATGCACTGGTCGGGGAAATACACCGAGGTGCCGCGCTTGAAGGCCTCGCGATCGAGGGCGCTGCCGGGTACGACGTAATGGCTGACATCGGCGATGGAGACCCACAGGCGGTAGCCGTCTCCTTCGGGCTTCACGCAGATCGCGTCGTCGAAGTCCTTGGCGGTCTCGCCGTCGATGGTGACGAAGGGCAGGTCGCGGAGGTCGCGGCGGCCCTGGCCCAGCGAGATATCGCGCCGGCGCTGCCAGTCGTCGGCCTCGCGCAGGACCTCGTCGGGGAATTCCCGCGGCAGCTGGTGCTTGAGGATGACGATGTCGGTCTCGGTCTTGGGCGTCCCGCGCTCGGCGAAGATCTGCACCACCTCGGCGATGCCCTGGCGCCCCTCCTCCGGGTATTGGACGATGTTGAGCCCGACGCTCTGGCCGATCTCGGCGCCGCCCAGCTTTTTGGAGGGGACGAGGAACTCGGTGCTGCGGCCCTTTTCGGAGACGACGGCCACGGTCTGGTAGCCGGATTTTTGTAGGCGCCCGATGACCCAGGAGGTGCCGCGGGACTTGATCTCGGTGATGGCCCCCTCGAAGCGGCCGTCGCGGGGGTTGACCCGGACGGTGGCGATGACCCGGTCGCCGTTCATGGCGCCCATCATGCGCCGGCCCGGGATGAAGACGTCGTTGACGCCCGGCTGCTCGGCCAGGACGAAGCCGAAACCATCTCGGTGAATCTTGAGAATGCCTTCCAGGTATTGAGGAGGGGGTTCGGCGCCTTTCTTGCCGGGGCCTTTTTCAGGGGCCTTGGAACGAGGTTGGTTTTTAGGGGAATGGGGGCCGGAGCGGGCCCTGCGCCGTTGCTTTTTTCTCACAGGGCCGTAAAGTAGGATGCCTGGCCCGGCTTCGCAAGCAAGATATTGAAACGGCGTGAAAATCACGTTGACGAAGCCCGCGGGAATGAATAAACCCTGGGCGCCTTTCGCGAGAGTGGCGGAATTGGCAGACGCACTAGATTCAGGGTCTAGCGATCGCAAGGTCGTGGGGGTTCAAGTCCCCCCTCTCGCATATTTCTTATCCC
>JADYZQ010000236.1 GCA_020853015.1 Deltaproteobacteria bacterium | reverse complement strand
GGCGCCGGTCGAGGATCTTCAGCGCCACTTCTTGGCCGCCCCGCCGCAAGTCGCGGGCCAGAAAGACCGTGCCGCCGCCGCCCTGGCCCAAGGGGCGCAGCAGCTCGTAGCGTCCGGCGAAGGGGCCGGCGGCGGGGGAAGCTCGGCGGGATTTGGCGGTCGATTTGGAGCCCATAACGGCCTGAACGGCGGTCTAATGTGCAAAAATATAACAAAAAATGAAGAGAACCGTCTCCTAAAATATATTGAAATTTATGGAAAAAATTAAGCCATGGCCATGATTGATACCTTTTAGACAGCTTCGGTGGGGGAGGTTTCGAGAGTTTGCTTATTTTATGAGTTATTTCAAGGGATTAGCGGGTGAGTCTCCGGGGAAATGGCCGGGGATTTGCAAAATCTCCGATGGGCCTCCGTGTGTTTCGAGGTTCAAGGAGTTTTTATGTCCGAGCTCTTTCAAGTCCGGCACGGCGATCCGGCCTGCCGCGCAAAAATCTGTCTTCCGGATTACGAGGCGGCCTTTGCGCGGCATCAAGAGTTGCAGTTTCGCAAATACCTTGAGCACGGCGCTTACGCCACGCCGGAGCATGCCGGGATCGCGGAGAGCTTCGAGAGTTTTCGCGCCGCGCTGTGGGGCGAGGGCGGCTATGCCTCCCGCATCTTCCTGCGGGTCCACCTGCCGGGCCGCGCGGGAAGCCAGACCCTGCGCTTGGAAGACATCGCCGTCGATGGCGAGGTGCGCTTCGAGGACATGAAGGCCTTGCTCGAGCTGGGCCGCGTCGAGGTCCTGGTGCCGGGGTATTTTTGCGGCGCTTCGGGCGCCGGCATGAGCGCCGGGTTGGAGATCTATTTGGACAAGGCCGGGCGTTTCTCGCGTGGGGATTTTCGGGCCTTGATCCGCGAGCTGGACGAGCTGAGACCCCTGCACGGCGAGGGCATGGGCAACGCCTTTTGGTTTCGCTGCGTCGAATCCGTCTTTCCCACGCCGTCGGAGCCGCGGGGGGCCTTCCTGCGCAACCCCCTGGTCTTGAGCCTCGCGCAAAATCTCTTGGTGGAATTAGGTCGAGCTGCCGTGGCGACGGAGGAATTTTCCTGTCCGGAGGACGATATCGCCTATTTCGATGAGGACAAGGGACTTCCCGTCTGCGAGAACGGCGAGGAATACTCCGGAGAAGAGGGTTCCGAATCGGGAATCGGGGGCGCCTTGACTCTGCTGGGTCAGGGCATGTCCCGGGGCCTCGCGGGTGGCGCCGCTGGCGGCGCGATGGTTTTCGGCGGATTCGGCGCCGGGCGCATCGGTGCCGCGGTTTTAAAGGCCTCGTTGGGCTCCTCCGAGACTTCGGATTGAAATTAAAATAATTTGTTTTGTAAAAAATAGAAAAGGTGGCGTCGCTTTCGCGACCGCCACCCTTTGCTCCTACCTAAGCCTTACGCTCGGCAGGTGGGAGTGCCCCCGAGTCGATCTAATCTTTCGGCGCTTCCAGGAACTTCTTGGCTCCGGAGCTTTTTTGGAGCTGCTTCATCAATTCATCCCGCTGTTTGGGAGAAAGGGACTCCAAGAATTTATCCAATTTCTCCTGCAGCTCCTGCGGGTTGTAATTCTTTTTCAAGATCATTTCGTTTCGATAGAGGATGTTCGCCTTGGCCCTGGGCGGGCGACGCTTAAGCAGTATTTTGGGAGGCGGCGCCTCGAAGGCGCTGGCGCCCTCCGCGGCCGCCTTCTTGGCCTCGCGCGCCGCGACGGCGCAATTCTCTTGGGTGGTGGGCGAGGGTTCCTCGCCCCTCAGCAGGGAGTCGACCGTACCCAGGAGGCACTTGCGAAAGGTTTTTTGGAAGTAATCCCCCATCTCGCTTCTCCTATTTCGCGTTGACGTTGTCGGAGGGCGTCTTGACGGCCTGTTTCAACCGCTCGCGGACCTCGGGAGACAGGGAGTGGTGAATTTGCTTGAATTGCCGCAGCGGAACGCGCTTCAGCGCCTTCGCGCCGCCCATTAGCAGGACGCCGCCGACCAAGTCTTCCGCGAAATTCCGGAACAGTTCCCTCGCATCCACCCGCTCCTCGATCGCGCGATGGACACCGTAGGCCAGGAGTGCCCCCGGGCCGGCGAAGGGAAGGACGGAAGAAAGCAAGAGCGAGGGATCGATCTCCGGAATCTGGAAGTCCTCCCCGCAGGCCATTTTCTGGAAGGACACCGTGAGGGTGGTGACCGGGAAGGCGGGGCCGAAGAGCAACGGGAACATGCCCGAGCCCATGACGGGCTCCGAGTCGCAAATCTTGTCGCGTAGGAAGTCGTGGGCCTCGCGGCCTCGATCTTCGACTTGCTCCACGACCTTTTCCACGACCTCCGTGCATGCCTCCGCCGCGACCGGCAGGCCGAGCCCGACGCCGAGGGCCGAAAGCCCCAGGCCCGCAACGCATCTCGTTTCCGATGTATCGAAAAGATCAAAAATATTTCCCATAAGCTCCCCCGATCTTGGCGCCCCTGTTCCTCAAAAATTGGGGCCGCGGCCCTCTGATGCCGCGGCCCCGAGGATGAGGAATAGGGCTGGTACAGAGATTTGATTTTTGTGCCGCTGGACGGCACGTGTCTTTCTCTCATTACAAAGACAGTGCCAAGTGCCGGGGTTTTGAAAATAATTTAATAAGATTTTGAAATTATTATATTTATTTGAATGATCGGTTTTGGGAGGGGATATCTACCGAAGTGTATAAAATGTCTCGTTTTATTCGGTGTATTAAAAAGTTGTTATTTATCAAATAAATATATGGAAGCTAGTTTTAGAAATATCTGGGTTCTTATCTGCAAATCAAACAATCTTATCGCTAAGCCGATATCCTTACGAAAGGCCGGTTCAGGGGCCGTATTCGTCCACCGGGTATTTTACCGGGCTTCCCCGGTCGCCCGCGATCGAGCGGACCAGAAAATACAGGCCGATTCCCACCACCGCCCCGCCGGCGCCGGTGAGCCCGTCCCAGATGTAGTGATTGCGCACCTTGCTCTTGTTCAGCTTGGGCCACAGGTAGTGGCCGGCCAGGGCGCCACAGCCCGCGCCCATCGCGCCGGAGCCGCCGATCATCAGGCCGTCGCGCAGGCCGGGCGAGTCGTCGCCCAATCCGGTGCCGAGTCCGACGCCTAGGCCGATCCCCCCGGCGAGGCAGAGGCCTCCCTCGGCGAGCGGCAGCCAGGTGTCGCTGCGCTTTTGGCTGACGTGGAATTCCTTGGACATCCTCGTGATATAGTCGCGCAGCTCCTGGGTCTCGCCGGTGCTGAGCTGCCAGGGGACGGACTTGAATTCGCCGTCCCAAAAAACACGGGGCGTCGGCGCGGCGCCGCTCTCGCCGAAGAGGCGGCGCAGGACGGCGAGCGTGGCAAGGATGTATTCGCGGCGCGCCGTCAGGTGGCCGTCGACGGCCACGTTCAGCGAGATCTCGAGCGCCGGGACGTCGAGGCCGATCTTGGGCGGATCCCCGGCCTTCTGCGGGAGCTCGATCTTCAGGTGGTGGTCGATCAGCTTATAGATCTCGGAGAAGCGTCCACGGTCCTTGAGCCAGGCGGGGGTCATGTTCGCCTCTTTGCTCTCTTCCGCGATGGCGCGGCCCAGGAGGGCGTGCGAGGAGGTCCCGATCGCGTACTCGCGGAGGCTCAATCGCAGCGCCTTTTCCTTGTCGCCGCGCATCTCCATGAGCCGCAGGGCGAAGCGGCAGTCCTCGACGAATCTCTCCGGCAGGCCGCGCTCCCCGGCCAGGGCCTTGAGACCTTCCTCGAGCTTGGCGCAGAAGACCTCGGGCGCCTTGTCGGCCTCCACCTCGGGATGCAGGCGGCTCCAGGACTGGAAGGCCTCGAAGAACTCCTCGCGGAAATGCGGCTGGGGATTTTGCGTCCAATAAGAGACGACCGTTGGCCGCAGGTAGCGCAGCAGGACGTCGTAATGATTTTTCCGCTTTTTATCGCTCAGCTTGTGCCATTGGTCCGCCTCGGCCGCGTCGACGAAGAGGTCGCGGAACCCGCGGTACTTCTCGCGCAGGGCGTAGACCTCGAGGAGCCATTTCGCGCGCTTCTTGCCTTCCTCGGAGAGGCGCTTGTCCGTGACCAGGACGTTGATACCGCCGACCAGCTTGCCGGAGGCCTCGTCCTTGGCGAGCGTGAAGGTCTCGAGCAGAAAGGAGGCGAGGCGTTCGCGCTGGAATTTCTCCTCCTTGGGGAAGCCGACGGGGGCGTCCAAGTTGACCTTTCCCGTCGCGACATATTGGGCGATCGTCAGCATCAGCTCGAACTCGGGCGCGCTGACGGCCGCCGCGCGCACCCGCAGCGTCGTCTCGACGACCCTCAGGATCTCGAGGACGTCCGAGAGGTTCTTCTGCTTTCCGACCCAGGTCAGGTTTTCCGCCGTGTTGTTGCTGGAGAGGACG
>JADYZQ010000235.1 GCA_020853015.1 Deltaproteobacteria bacterium | reverse complement strand
CGCAGGGGGTGCAGGCTCTCAAAAAATTCGGAGAGGCCTGCGGTCGGTGCCCGCTCCAGCCACTCGGCCTCTTCATTCCAGCGCAGGGCCCGGGAGCTTTCCGGGTCCGCGGAAGCCGCCCGCCGGCGCAGGTCGAGGATCCGCAGACGCAGCTCCTCCCGAAGGCTCTCGCGCAGCTCGGGAGGACTCGAAGGAGCCTTTCCGCTCCCCCGCGGCCCCTCGGGGCCGCTCATCATATAGACCGGGGCCTCCCGAGTCGGGGAAGAGAAAGGCCGGCCCGCAGCGGCAAGCAGCGGGCGGGGGACCCAAGCATCGAACCAGGGAAGCGGCCGCGGGCCTGTCGGAGCGTGAGGCGAAGGGACCAGCGAGTCCGCGCGCAGGTCGAGACCGTGCTCCCAAGCGGCGAAGCGCGGCCCGAAGGCCTGGCGACTCAATCGGCCCGCGACGTTAAATTGCAAGAGGGTTGCGAGGGAATCGGCCAGAGTAGCCGCGGCGCCGGAGGCCGGGCGTAGGCCTGCCTCGACCTCGAGGGCGTGGCCCAACAAAATTCCGGAGAGCATGCCGCCTTGCCGGAACAATGCCCGTAGGGGTTGTTGGGGAACGGCCCCGGCAGGCGCCGCGATGCGGGAATAAGCCGCGCCCGACATCCATCCCGCGAATCTCAGCCCGCCCAACACCAAATATCCCGAGGCCGTATCCCGCGCCAAGGCCCCGAGGCTGAACTCCTGCTCCCGGCCCAAGGCCCTCCCCGCCAGGCGCGAGGCCAGCGTGAAGGCCGGCGCCTCCACCGCAAAACCGGCGAACCCGGCGAGGGCCCGCGCGCCGAGGCCGCGCGTCAAGACGCCGGCAGTCGGCGTCGCCGTCACGCGCGCCAGCGTCGCGAGCCGCGTCACGCGATACAAGGCCCCGGCCGCGCCCATCGCGAAGATCGCGGCGGGATCGGCGGCGCCCTGCGCCAGGCGGCGCAGCATAAATTCCGATCGGGCGCCAAAGGAACCGCGTCCCGACAAAAGCTCCAGCCGCTCTTCCGCTCGTCTCCGGAGACCGGGATAGGCGGCCGTCTCCCGAGCCCGTGCGATCTCGGCATAAAGCTCCGCGGCCCGGACCGTATCGCCGCCCTCCTCCAAGGAATGCCCGAAACGGAGCAGCCCTTCGCCGAAGAGCTGCGGATCGCTCTCGCCGCGCAGGGAATTCCATTCCGCCCGCAGCGCGGGCGGGGCCGCGTTCAGCGGGCGCTCCCAGGCGCTCAAGTTCGAAAAAAATTCCCGTGTCATGGATTCCGCCCGTACCTTCGCAGCGCACCGAGCAGGAAGCGCTCCTTGCCGCGGAATTCGGGATGTTCCCGGTACTCCGCAATCGCGAAACCGCGCAGCGCCTCGGCCAGGGGACGCAGGCCCTCCAGGGCCCGGGCGCGCTCCGCCTCGGACAGCTTCCCGGCCGCTTCGGCCGCTTTTTGCAGGGGCCTCGTGAACAAGACATGAAAACGTTTGTGCAGCGACATCCCGCGGGCGTCGAACTGCAGGTCGGCGAGGTTGTTCAAGATCTCCTCGGCGGCCGGGTGCGGCGGCAGCTCGCGGACGAGGCGGGAGTAGAATCGCCCCGAAACCTCCGGCACGGGATCGGGGAGCGAGGCGTCGCGACCCACGTGGAAGACGGCATCGTGTCCGGCAAAAGAGAAGGGATGGACCTCCACCTCGGCGTCACCGAGGTAGATGAGGCCGCGGACGAAACCGACTGGGGGCAGGCGCAGGGAGCGAAGCCGGGCCGCCGTGTCCCGGGAAATTTCCCCGGGCACCGGGAAGATCTCGACCGAGGCGGGTCCGTGAACGCCCTGATACAGCCCCTGAAAAAGACTCAAGGTCGGAAAATGGAAATAGAGCCCTCCTTCAGCCCGGCTCACGAGGCCCATGCGGCGCTTCAAATGAGTGTCGACCTCGATCAGGGGAGGGATGACGCTGAGGTACTTCAGGGGCCTGTTTCCGGGGCTGTAGGCATCGCTGTGGAGGAAGGCTTCCGGAATATAGACGCGGAGCACCCGACGCGAGGGATGACCTGGTTCGCCGCGCTCCCCCATCAGGCGCAGGACGCTCGGCATCAGCGCGGGGTCGGCCTCGCCGTCGAAAAACGGCGGGTTGTCGCGGAGCGTCTCCGCGTCGACGAAATCGTGGCGCGCCCCGGGGACGCGCCGCGCGTAGTCCTGCCCCTGGAAATGCCAAAGGGCGTCGATGTCCTCCCAGGCGGGGCGCCGCGCCAACAACTCGCCTCGCTCGCCGCGGAAATAGTCGGGATCGGCGAATCGCGCCTCCAGGCCCGCCCAGATCCGCTCGATCTCGGGCGGATACTCGAAGCGCGGGACCTCGGCGATCTCCGGCGCCGGCGGCGCGGCGGTGTTCGGGGAAACCGAGGGCTCCCTCAAGCCCGTCAAAAACTCCTCCCACTGTCGCAGCGCCTCCGCCTCTTCCGCGTTAAGCTCGCGCGAAGACGCGCCGTCGCGCATCAAGCGGCCCAGCTCTTCGGCGAGGCCCCGGACTTCCGCGCGCTGCGCGGCAACCGCTTCCGTGGGCGGGAGCGCCCGCAGGACCGCCTCGGCCTCGCTGAAGTGGGCGCGCAGCTCCTTGGGAAGCGTCCCCGTCAGCAGGTCATGGCTGATCCCCAACTCGCCGTCGGAGAGCCGGTCGAGCCAGGACTCACGGATCGACGAGGAGGGGACGTTCCTCCGGAGCCAGTCATAGCTCCTCCCGGAGAATTCCAAATAGCCGGGCCGAGAGGCCGCATCGATGGCGCCGTGGAAGTAGCCGTCGTGGATCTCGAAGGCCGTCGGATGAACCATTTGCCCTATATCCCCCAAGACCAGGGAGTCGCGGGAAAACCCCATCGGAAAGACCCGTCGCCGGCGCAAGGCCATGATGTGGTCGCGGGCGACGGCCCCCTCGACCGGATGCACCTGGGCGTTCGCCTCGCCGAAGGCCTCTTGCAGGATGGCCTCCCAGAGGGAGACCGAGGGCAGCCGTCCGATGAATTCGTCTCCCTCCACCTTGGCGAGATGGACGCGGACTTCCAGACGCCCTTGCGCCTCGATCAAGGAGGAGAGCGTGGCTAGGCTGTTTTCCAAGGGTCGGCCATGGCTCAGGAAAAATTCGGTCAGCTTGTCGCGGGGGAAACGGACCTCGAGGACCTGAAGGGAGACCGCGCGGGGACCGTCGGCGCTGCGCTCGAGCCTGGCGACCGCGCGCGCCAGCAGCTCGGTGTCGGGGGCGCGCTGGATCCCCGGCAGGGGCTCGAGCAAGAGCTCGGCGCCGCCCATCCGGCTTTGCACGTAGTCGATGCGGTTGAAGAGATCCATGGCCTGATGGAACCAGATCCGGTCGATCGCCTCCAGCGAAGGACGCTTCGCACGCAGCTCGGCGCGATCGCCCTCGAAGTAATCCGGGCGCCGCATCGTCGCCTCCGCCTCCGTCAGCAAGGTGTCGATCTCCGGCGGGTATTCGATGCGGAATTCCGGTGGAATCGACTCGGTCGTTCGAGCCTCGGAGGCCGGCGCGGTCGCCGTGGGCGCCTTCCCTTCCTGCGATCCCGTCATAAACACGACGGGAAACTCCAAGGGACGAGCATCGGCTCGGGAGGGACGGGCGGCGAAGGCTCGCCCTCCCGCCACGGCCAAGGCCGGGGTCGGGCCGCCGGGCGCGATAGGCCGCAGGCGCGGCAGGCCGCGCTCTAATGTGTCGGTCTGGGCTTGCAGTCCTCGCTCCCATGCCCGCAGTCGGGGCCCGGAGGCGGCGTGCACCAAACGGCCGGCGACGTTGAATTGCAGCAGCATCGCCAAAGAGTCGACGAGGGTGGTCGCACCGGCGACGGGCCGGCGCAGGCCGGCCCAATCTTCCATGCCGTGGCCGAGCAAGATGCCCGTCAGCATGCCGCCTTGTTGGAACAAGACCCGTAGGGGACCTTCGCGAAGGGCCCCCGTGGCGCCGCCAAGGCCACGCTGCGCCGCCCCCGCCCCCCACCCCGCCAATTTCAATCCCCCCAAGACCAAGAAGCTCGAGGCCAAGTCCCGTCCCAAGGCGGGCAGGCTCCAATCCTGTTCCCTTCCCAGGGCCGTCCCCGCCAGCCTCCCGGCCAGGGTGAAGGTCGGCGCCTCGACGGCGAAGCCCGTCAGGCCCGAGATCGCCCGCGCGCCGAAGCCGCGCGTCAGAAAATTTGCCGTTGGGGCCGCGCTCAAGCGGCTCAAGGCGGCCAGGCGCGTGACGCGAAAGGCCGCTCCGGCCGCGCCCATCGCGAAGAGCGCCGTCGGTTCGGAGGCCTCCTGGGCCAGGCGACGCAGTAGGAACTCGGCGCGCGGCGCACCGGGCCCGCGGCCCTCGATGGCATCGAGCCTCGCTTGGGCCCGTCTTTGAATTCCGGGAAAGGCCTCCGCCTCTCGGGCCAAGCGCGCATAGACCTCGAGGGCTGTCTCCAGGCGCTGCGCGGCTTCCTGTCGCGCGGCGAAGGCCAAGGCGGCCTCGTAGAAGAGTTCGGGAATGGTCTCTCGGCTAAGGGACTGCCACTCCGCGCGCGCGGAGGAGTCCAACCACCGCCCCCATGCGGGATTTCGCTCACCCAGTTCCAATTGAAACCTCATCCATTCTAAGGAGTTAGACGGAAGCTGATCGTCCGGTGCGACGGGAAGTTGCCAGTAAAAAAAATCCTACCAACCGAAGCGCCGATGGATCGAGGCGACGAGGTCCTCGTCCAGCTCCCAGGCCTTGAGCAGGCGCTCGGGGGGCCACCACTGGTGGCGCTTCAGATCGACGGCACCCTCCCGGTTGAATTTCAATCCCTCCGCCTCGAGCCGGCGGCGCTGCTCCGGGCCGCTGCCGACCCGATAAGTGGAGAGCTTGCCCTGGGCATTGATCACCCGCTGCCAGGGCAGCCGGCTATCGGGCCCCAGCCGAAACAGGACGCCGCCCACGATCCGCGAGGCGCGCGGCGAGCCGACCAGGGTCGCCACCTGCCCGTAGGTCAGGACCTTACCGCGGGGGATCTTGGCGACGACGGCGAGGACCTTCTCGGCGAAGGACTCCCCTTCGGTCTTAGGTTTTCGGGCCTTGCCAGCGGTGGAAGAGCGCATGGGGAATCTTCAACAGGTCGAGGACCTTGCCGACCGTGTGGTCGATCAGGTCCTGAACGGTCTTGGGTCGGTGATAGAAGGCCATCACCGGCGGCACGACGATGCCGCCCATCTCGGTGACGGCGGCCATGTTGCGCAGGTGGCCCAGGTGCAGGGGTGTCTCGCGGGCGACCAAAATCAGCGGGCGCCGCTCTTTGAGGGTCACGTCGGCCGCGCGGGTGAGCAGGTTGTCGCTTAAGCCGCCGGCGACGGCCGCCAGCGTCCGCATGCTGCAGGGGATCACCACCATCGCGTCCGTGGGGAAAGAGCCGCTCGCGATCGCCGCGGCGATTTGGTTATTGGGATAATGGCGATCGGCCAGCGCCTTGACTTGATCGAGGCTCCAGTCGGGGGCCTCGAAGGCCAGGGTCTGCGCCACCGTGTCGCTGAACACCAAGTGGGTCTCGACCTCGGGGCTGCCCTTCAGGACCTCGAGCAGCCGCACGCCCAGGATGGGGGCGCTGGATCCGGAGATGCCGACGACGAGGCGCTTCATGAGGGCTCCTTGGACGCCGCCAGCTCGGCGGCCAGTCGGATCGCGGCCTCCATCGAGGCGCTGTCCGCGACCCCTTGCCCGGCGATGTCGAAGGCGGTGCCGTGGTCGGGGCTGGTCCGGACGAGCGGCAGGCCGAGGGTGACGTTCACGCCGTCCCGAAAAT
>JADYZQ010000234.1 GCA_020853015.1 Deltaproteobacteria bacterium | reverse complement strand
GTTGGATGCCCTGCGAGGCCATCGCCCTCTGGTGCTCGGCGTTGGCGCGGATGTTCAGGATGCCGCCGTGGACCTTGGGATGCAGGGTCTTGACCCGGCCGTCCATCATCTCGGGGAAGCCGGTGTATTCGCCGATGGGAGTGACTTTAAGTCCGTTTTCGACCAACAGCTTCTCGGTGCCGCCCGTCGAGAGGATCTCGACCCCGTGCTTCGCGAGGTATTTCGCCAAATCGACCAATCCGGTCTTGTCGGAGACGCTGATCAGCGCCCGTTGAATCTTCGCCATGGTATCCTCTATTTTGCCAAAGATGCCGTGCCTAGCAGGCTCTTGATGTCCTCGTCGGTGAAACGCACGCCCGCCCCGAAGAACCAGTCGAGCCCGTGCTCCCTGGAAATGAAATCGTCCAAGCCCGCCACCAGGAAGAGCGAGCGGGTCAGGTTGAGCTGGCTTAAGAACTTCAAGTGCGGGCGGTCCGCGCTGAAATCGAAGGCCGAGAGCTGCAGGTTGACCGGGCCCTTCGTGTAGTCGACCCCGAAGCCGCCGGTGGACTCGATCAAGCCGCCGCGCAAGGTGAAGTCGTAGAGCTTCTTGCCCAGCTGCGCCGAGAAGCGGACCTTGTTGAAGTCCTGCGTCTCGGCGGTGATGGTGCTGGTCGCGCCGCCCGCGGTGGTGACCGTCGTGATCTGGGTCTTGTCGGAGGGCGAGGGATTGGGATCGTGCACGACCTCGAAGAGGAAGAACTTGTCGGGCCTCGGCTGGAAGCGCAGGCCGACGTAGTTCTTCACGTCCTTGGTCGAGCCCAGGTATTCCATGTGGTAGTTGATCTCGGTCTCGATGCGCTTGATCCCGCTGGTCAGGTCGTTGACCGTGTCGAGTATCTCGTTGGTCTTCTCGATGGTCTGCGGGTCGTTGACGAGCTTGCCGAAGGAGCCCTGGCCGGAATTGACCTTGTCGGTGATCTCGGCGATGCGCTTGAGGGCGATCTCGATGTCGGGCGTCGAGGTCGCCGAGAAAGAACGCAGCTGATCGGTCAAGGCGCGCATGTTGGCGACCACCGCCTCCATGTTGGCGGCGTTGTTGGTGCTGAACCGGGCCAGATTGGCGGTCAGCACCTGCATGTTCTTGAGGATCTCGGCGGTATAAGAATGCTCGGAGACCGTGTAGGTCTTCATCGCCGCGGTGATTTCCTTCATGTCCGAGGTCAAGACCGAGAGGTCGCGCACCAGCTGTTGGTAGTCGGCCGGCTGCTTGACTCGCCCCACGACCCCGCCCGCCTCGATCGGCGGCGCATCGGGGCTACCGGGAAAAATCTCGATATAGGTGTCGCCCAAGACGCCGCGGGTGCGTACCTCGGCGGTGACGTCGTCGCCCAGCTTGATGTCCCGGCGCAGCTCGATCTCGACCTTCGCCTTGCGGTCGGGGGTGAGCGTGATGGCGCTGACCGTGCCCACCGGAATGCCCGCCACCTGCACGGGGGTCTTCTTCGAGACGCCCTCGGCGTTTTCCATCACCGTGTAAATCTTGTAGGTGCCGCCGGGGGTCCAGCCCAGCTGGCTGACGTCGATGGTCAGATAGGCGAGCAGGGCGATCGCCACGATGACGAAGACGCCGACTTTGGCCTCGGTGGAAAACTTTTTCTTCATCCGATGAAGTCCTTGTCCGCCTTGCCCTGCAGGAAGCTCTGGATCCAGGGGTCCTTCGATGCGCGGAAGGCCTGCGGGGGGCCTTCCTCGAGGATCCGCCCTTGATGGAGCATCGCGATCTTGTCCGCCATCTTGAGGGTCGACGGGATGTCGTGGCTCACCACCACCGTGGTCAGCCCGAAAATCTTCTGGGTTTCCAGTATCAAATTGTCAATCGAATCCGTCAGAATCGGGTCTAATCCGGTGGTGGGCTCGTCGTAAAGGATGATCTCGGGGTCCAGCATCAGCGCCCGGGCCAGGCCCACCCGCTTGCGCATCCCGCCGCTCAACTCGGAGGGCATCTTGTGCTCCACGTCTTTAAGGCCCACTTTGGCCAATTTGTCCAAAACTTTGTCTCGGATCTCGTCTTCCCCCAGGTCGGTATGCTCCCTCAAGGGGAAGGCGACGTTGTCGAAGACGTTCATCGAGTCGAAGAGCGCCGCGTTTTGAAACAGCATCCCGAAGCGCTTGCGCAGCTCGTTCTGGTCCCGGCCGGAAAGCTCGAACATATCCATGCCCTCGACCAGCACCTTGCCGCGGTCGGGGGCCATCAACCCGATCATGGTCTTGAGCAGGCAGCTCTTGCCTTCGCCGGAGCGGCCGATGATGACCGTGATCTTGCCCCGCGGGACCTCGAGGTTGAGGCCATCCATCACCTTCTGCCGGCCGAAGGCCTTGTGAAGGTCCTGCAGTACGATGGCGGCGTCGGGTCGGGCGTTCATCTCTCCTCGTCTCTCAATTGGGGAAAATCTGCAGCAGCCAGGTGGCCAGGAAGTAATTCAGGATCAAGACCGTCACCGAGCCGGCCACCACGGCCTGCGTCGTGCTCCGCCCCACCCCTTCGGCGCCGTTGCTGGTATAGAACCCCTTATAGCAGGCGATCAGGCTGAGGATGAAGCCGAAGACCACCCCCTTGATCAGCCCCTGGTAGAAGTCCTCGGGCTCCACGATGGTATGGTAGCGCGTCAGGTAGGGGCCTTCGGGGATCTGCAACAAGTAAATCGAGACCACGTAGGAGCCCAGCAGGCCCATGCCGTTGAAGACGCCGACCAAGAGGGGCACCATCACGGTGGTCGCGATGACCCGAGGCACCACCAGGTAGTTGATCGGCGGCACGGCCATGCTTTTTAGGGCGTCGATCTGCTCGGTGACGCTCATCGTGCCGATCTCGGCGGCCATCGCGCTGCCGGCACGGGCGACGATCATGAGTGCGGTGAAGACGGGGGCCAGCTCGCGCGAGAGGGCGATGCCCACGGTCGAGCCGACCAGGGACTCGGCGTTGAAAAGGCGGAAGGCCGAGCCGGTCTGAAGGGCGAAGACCATGCCGGCGAAGAGGCCGACCAGGGCGATGATCACCGTGGAATTCACTCCGATCTTCATCATCTCGCGGAACAGGACCCGCACGTGGAGGGTGCCGCGGAAAGCCCATTGCACCGTCTCGACGCAAAAGTAGACGAAGCGTCCCAGTCCCTGGATCACCCCCGTGAAGGGCCTGCCCACGCGGATCAAAGCCTCGTTCAGCCGGGCGTTGCGGTTAAAGAAATCCTGGAGGAACTCGATCACGGGACCTCCCCGACGTAGGCGCGCGGCACCCGGCGGCTGACGGCGCAGAATAACTCGTAGGAGATCGTCCCCGCCTTGGCGGCCAGCTCTTCCGCCGGCAGTCCCGGGCCCCAGAGCAGGACCGGGTCGCCGAGGTCGGCCTCCGGGATGCCGGTGACGTCGACCATGGTGAGGTCCATGCAGACGCGTCCCACCACGGGCGCGCGCCGGCCTCGGATCAGGACCTCGCCGCAATTGCCGAGGTGACGGATGTAGCCGTCGGCATAGCCCACCGGCAAGACGGCGATGCGGCTCTCGCGGGGCGCGATCCAGGTGCCGCCGTAGCTGACCGCGGTGCCCTTCGGCACCGTCTTGAGGCTGACGACGGCGGTCGTAAAGCTCATGACGGGTTTCAGCGCCGCGCCGGCCGCGAAGCGCGGGTTGGGGTTGGAGCCATAGAGCATGATGCCGGGCCGGGCCCAATCGCCGGCGGCGACCTTTCCGCCCAGGATCGCCGCGCTGTTGGCGATGTGGAAGACCTTGGCCTCGGGGGCCTCGCGCCGCAGCAAGGCCCGAGCCTCTTCGAAGGCGCGGTATTGATCGGCGGTGGGACCCTCGAAGCTGAGGTCGGCCTGGGCCAGGTGGCTCATCACGCCGAGCAAACGTAGCTTGGGCGCCGCCCAGAGGGCCTGCAGGGCGCGTTGCAATTCTTGGGGCAGAAAGCCCAACCGGGTCATTCCGGTGTCGACCTTGAAATAGATCCCCAAGGGCTCGGCGGCGGAAGATTGGAGCGCCTGAATCTGCGCTTCATTGTAAAGGACCGGCGTCAGGGCGCGGCGAGCGAGCATCGCCGCGTCGGCGGCGAAGGGCCCGCCGAAGATCAGGATGGGGGCCTTCAGCCCGGCCTCGCGAAGCTCCACGCCTTCCTCGGGACAGGCGACGCCCAGGGCCCCCGCGCCGGCGGCCTCGAGGACCCGGGCGACCGGGACGGCGCCGTGGCCGTAGGCGTTGGCCTTCACCACGCCGACCATCGGGACGGATTTGCCGGCGAGGCTTTGAGCCAGGAGAAAGTTCTCCCGCAACGCCGCGAGGTCGATCCGGGCGGCCGTCGGGCGAAATTGGTTTGAAATGGAGCTTTCTTTCATGCTTAAGCTGTCTCGGACCAAGGCTATTAGCCGCCCGGAAACCTATGTCAACACTTCAGATCACTCACCTCGGACATGGCACCAATCTGCTGCAAATCCAAGGGCAGAATTTCCTGACCGACCCGGTTTTCTCCGAGAAAGTCTTCATGTTTTTCAAGCGCCGCAAACCGGCCGGCCTGGCGCCCGAGACCCTTCCGCCCCTTTCTGCCATCCTGGTGAGCCATGCCCATTACGACCACCTGGATATCTTCAGCTACAAGTACTTTAAAACAACCATCCCGATCCTCGTGCCCAAGGGCCTGGGAGGCGTCGTCCGGAAGTTTTTGCCCAACCCGGTGGTGGAGATCCCCGCCGGCGGCAAGCACCAGCACCAAGGCGTCGAGATCCACGCCCTGCCCGTCCAACACCGCGGCTGCCGCTGGGTGCCGATCCGCCACCGCGCGGCGACGGCCTACCTGCTGAAGGCCCCCGAGGGCTGCGTCTATTTCTGCGGCGACAGCGGCTACGGCCCCCACTTCAAAAAAGCCGGCGAGACCTTCCCGATCGACGTGGCCCTGCTGCCGATCGGCGGCTACCACCCGCGCTGGTGGCTCAAGCGGCAGAAGATGACGCCCGAGGAGGCCCTGCAGGCGTTCGAGGACCTGCAGGCCAAGCGGATGGTGCCGATCAACTGGGGCGTCTTCGACTTTTGGCGCGAAAATCCGGAAGAGGCCTGGAAGCGGCTGGAGGCGGAGGTGGGGAAGAAGGGCTTGGCCGCGAAGGTGAGGCTGTTGCTGCCGGGGGAATCCCTGAATCCGGAGGCCCGTTGACTTTCGTCGGCTTCGCTTCTATATTTTTTTCGCTTTCGAAATAACCCTAGGGGAGCCTGACGGCTGAGAGTTCCGAGCGCAATCGGAAGACCCTTCGAACCTGATCCGGTCAATGCCGGCGTAGGAAAGCGGTTGGACATGATTCAAATCCGGCTCAACGGCCAAATCCGATCCATCCCCGAAGAACTCAGCCTGGCACAGCTGCTCGCGCAGCTCGAGGTCGATGCGCGGCGCGCCGCGGTCGCGGTGAACCTCGAGGTGGTGCCGCATTCGGAGCGGGAGAAAAAACGCATGAGCGAGGGGGATGAGGTGGAGGTGTTTCATGCGGTGGGTGGCGGGTAGGGGCCGTTCCCGAACGGCCCCTACAGCAAACCGTATCCCAACGGTATTTCCATAGGTAGCAAACATGTCTCTTCAAATCGCCGACAAAACCTTTAACTCCCGCCTGATCCTCGGAACCGGCAAATACCCCTCGCACGAGGCCATGCGCGCCGCCCACGAGGCCTCCGGCACCGAGATGGTCACGGTCGCCATCCGGCGCATCGACCTCAACGCGCCCAAGGGCGAATCGCTGCTCGACTTCATCGACCGCAAGAAGATCGCCCTGCTGCCCAACACCGCCGCCTGCTTCACCGCGGACGACGCCGTCAAGACCGCGCGCCTCGCCCGCCAGGCCCTCGAGACGAACTGGATCAAGCTCGAGGTCATCGGCGACGAGAAGACCCTCTTCCCCGACGTCGCGGCCACCTTGCGAGCCGCCGAGGTCCTGGTGAAGGAAGGCTTCATCGTCCTTCCCTACGTCATGGACGATCCCGTCGCCTGCAAGCGGCTCGAGGAGATCGGCTGTCCGGCGGTGATGCCTTTGGCCGCGCCGATCGGCTCGGGACTCGGGATCCGCAATCCCTACAACCTGCACATTATTCTGGAACAAGCCAAGGTGCCGGTGATCGTCGACGCGGGAGTCGGCTGCGCCAGCGACGCGGCCATCGCGATGGAGCTGGGCTGCGCGGCGCTTTTGATGAATACCGCCATTGCCGGAGCGCAAGACCCGGTGAAGATGGCGCGGGCGATGCGCGCGGCGGTCGAGGCGGGACGGCTTTCTTACGAGGCAGGCAGGATCCCGAAAAAATTGTACGCCAGCGCCTCGAGCCCGATGGAAAATGTCATATATTAAATAGCGAGACCACAACACATGTCCACCCTCCCCCAAAAAATGCTCGAAAAGCTCCAAGAACTCGACGCCGAGGCGACGCGGCCCTTCCCCAACTCGCGCAAGGTCTATGTCGCCGGCAGCCGCCCCGACCTCCGCGTCCCCATGCGCGAGATTTCTCTGAAGGCCCCGAACGAACCCCTCGTCGTCTACGACACCTCCGGCCCCTACACCGATCCCGCCGCCCGCATCGACCTCATGAAGGGCCTGGCGCCGCTGCGCGCCGCCTGGATCGAGGAACGCGGCGACACCCGGGCGCTGCCGGAGCTAAGCTCCCGCTACGGCCGCCTCCGCGCCGCCGACGCCCAATTGCAGGCCCTGCGCTTCGAGCACACCGTCCGCCGGCCGCGCCGCGCCCTGCCCGGCCGCAACGTCAGCCAGATGCACTACGCGCGGCGGGGCGTCGTCACCCCCGAGATGGAATTCATCGCCGTCCGCGAAAACCAAAAGCTCGAGGCCCTGCGCGAGGGCGAGCAGCACCCCGGCCAGTCCTTCGGCGCGGCGATCCCAAAAATCCTCACGCCCGAGTTCGTCCGCGACGAGGTCGCCCGCGGCCGCGCCATCATCCCGGCCAACATCAACCACCCCGAGCTCGAGCCCATGATCATCGGCCGCAATTTCCTGGTGAAGATCAACGCCAACCTGGGCAACTCGGCCGTCACCTCTTCCATTCAGGAGGAAGTCGAAAAGCTGCTCTGGGCCATCCGCTGGGGCGCCGACACGGCGATGGACCTTTCCACCGGAAAGAACATCCATGAAACCCGCGAGTGGCTCCTGCGCAACAGCCCGGTGCCGATCGGCACCGTCCCAATTTACCAGGCCCTGGAAAAAGTCGGGGGCAAGGCCGAGGATCTGAACTGGGAGATCTACCGCGACACGCTGATCGAGCAGGCCGAACAGGGCGTCGATTACTTCACCATCCACGCGGGCGTGCGCCTGGCCTACGTCCCGCTCACCGCCCGGCGCGTCACCGGCATCGTCTCG
>JADYZQ010000233.1 GCA_020853015.1 Deltaproteobacteria bacterium | reverse complement strand
TGAAGCCGCGGCGCGGGATCCTCAAGTGCCTCCAGGCCTCGGGCCAGGCCTGCAGCATCCTGCCGATCTCGATCAGCTACGACCGCCTGCCCGAAGAAAACTCTTTCAAGCGCGAGCTGAGCGGGGCGCCCAAGCCCAAGATGCGGCTGGGCGGTCTCTTGGCCTGGATCGGCCGCGTCCTGCGCGGCGAGATCCGCTTGGGCCGCATCCACATGACCTGCGGCCGGCCCCTGACGATGAACCTCGACAGCGACCTGAACGGCCTCGGCCTCCAGGTGATGGCCGAGCTGCAGGCGGGCCTGGCGCCCACCACCCACCACCTGCGCAGCTTCTTGCAAAAGCACCCCCTGCCGGGCGTCGGCCTGGACTGGCTGAAATCGGCTATCGAGGCCCGCGGCGGCCGCGTGCTGGAGAGCCCGCTCAAGGGGGAAGAGAAGGTCGACCCGACGATCGCCGCGACCTTCCACTACCAGTGGAGCCATTATTTCTTCCCCGAGGCCCTGGCCGCTTTTCCGGAGCACCCGGCGATCCAGCATTTCCTGCGGGGCAATCTTTACATGGAAGTCCCCATGCCGCGCCCCGGCGCGGCGGACGACGAGCGCCTTGGCTCGGTACTCCAAGCCCTCTTCCAGCCCCTCTGCCGCGACTACTTCGGCGCGGCGGAGGCCCTGGGAGAGCGCCCGGGCCAAGTGCCGCTCCGCTCCGCCGTGGAGTTGCTTCCGGAGATCCCCGGCGCGCACCTCCCGCACCTCGAGGCCTGCCTCGAGGACCTCGTCGCGCGCGAGATCCTCGTCCAGCTGCCCAAGGGCGGGGGCTACGCCTGGGGGCCGAAGGCGCAGGACTTGAATCGCTATCGCGAGACCTGCCGCTGGCCAGAGGGCGCCGCGCGCCTGGCGGCGGTGGGTTGATGGATTCGTAGGTTTGCACAGGAGCGTGAATATGAAAAAAACTCCCTTCCTCGTCACCGGCGCCACCGGCTTCGTCGGCCGCCACCTGCTCCAAGCCTTGAGCCAAGACCCCGAAGTCTTGCCGATCGCCCTGGTCCGCGACAAGAAAAGTTGGGCCTCCCAAAACTGGACCCACGGCCTGAAGGGCGTCGAGCTGATCGAGGGCTCGGTGACCGAGCCGAAAAAATGGAAGGACGATCCGCGCCTACAGGGCCTCGGCGGAATCTACCACCTGGCCGCCGTCATCAAGCACACGAGGCGCGAGCCCGAGGAGATGCTGCGCACCAACGTCGAGGGCCTGCTGCGCATGGTCGAGCTGGGCGCGGAGCGCAACTGCCGCGTCCTCTTCGTCTCCACCTCCGGGACGGTGGGCTGCTTCGCGACGCCGGACCGCCAGGCGGACGAGAAGTCGCCCTACCAAGAGGCGACCGTCGGCTCCTGGCCCTACTACGCCTCGAAGATCCGCGCCGAACGCGAGGGCCGCAAGCTGGCCGAGTCGCTGGGCGTCGAGCTGGTGGTCCTGCGCCCGCCGGTGCTGCTGGGCCCGGGCGACCACCGGATGCGCGCGACCAGCCACATCGCCCGCCTGCTGCGCGGCAAACTCCCCTTCATCGTCAACGGCGGGATGCACTTCGTCGACATCCGCGACGTGACGCAGGCGATGCTCCGCGCCATGCGGGTCTCGCGCCCCAAGCCGGTTTACCACCTCTGCGGGACCACCTACCGCATCGAGGCCTTTTTCCAAAAAGTCGCCGAGCTGGGCGGGGTGCCCCCTCCCAAGCTGCAGCTCCCGCCGCTGGCGGCCAAGCTGCTCGCCAAGACCTCGGGCCTGCTCGACCGCTTCCTCCCGCCCCGCCCCCACCCCATCCTACCGGACCCCGTGGTCTTCGAGATGGCCTCGAAGCACTGGGGCCTGAGTTCGCTCTACGCCAAGGAAGACCTGGGCTTCGTCTCCCGCGACCCCGACGCCACGCTGCGCGACACCATCCAGTGGCTCAAGGAGAACGTCCCGGAATTGAAGGAGAAATTGGAGGGACGCCTGAAAACGGCCCCTCTCTGAACCCCAAAAGGTTTTATTTCAGCCCAAGCTGTTAATTTTATTAAGTAATATTAAATAGTTACAATAATACCTCGAGGCGAGCGGCCTATCCCGATAGGCGATAGGACTACCCTAATATACCGGGAATCCCGATATATTGACTTACTACCGGGATTCCCGGTAAATAGACCTTGTGAAAATTCATCTTCCGAACAGCGCCTTCCTGGGAAACATCGATTCCTTTCTCAGGGGATTCGACCCGACTCATCCGGAGACCCTGGAGATCACGGCTAACGACAAGTGGATCTCCGTTCACCCCGCAGTGCTGGCAATGGTAGCCGCCTTGGGCCTGACCGTGAGACCGGAAAATATTCGCTGTGAAAAATTTGAAGCCCGTTCCGGCCACTATTTGCCGAGGATGGGGCTGAATAAAATTTTAGGCATCTCCTCCGAAGTTTCGATCGTCGAGCATGAGTCGGCGGGACGATTCATTCCGCTGACCCAAATTCGCAACTCTCAAGAGTTGAGCAAGTTCATCTCCGAAATGATCCCCTTGCTGCATCTCGGTCCGGATCAAGCCCAGACCATAGGCTATATCGTCAGCGAATTGGTGAGAAACGTCATCGAGCACGCCGAGGCGGCAAGCGGGGCGCTGCTCTGCGCGCAATACTACAAAAAGACGAATACCATACGAATCGGAATCGCCGACACGGGGATCGGAATCAAAAGAACCATCAACCGCTCGTGGCCGGCCTCCACCGACCTGGAGGCCATCCGGCTCGCCTTGACTCCGGGCATCACCGGCACCACCAATCGCGAGGGCGGCACCGAACAGAACGCGGGCGCCGGATTATTTTTCATCAAATCCATCGCCAGCGTTAACAGAGACTTTTTTGTGATTTACAGCGGTCGAGGTTTTTTTAAGCTGAAGAAAAACAAGCCTTCCTCGAGATTGGCATTGCACGCCGATCCGTTCAAGGACAGGCATTCCGCCTTGAGCGACCTTCCCTATTGGCAAGGGACGATAGTCGGCGTAGACATCACCCTAGACCAAACGAAAGAATTCTCCTTGTTGCTGGATGCCATTCGAAAAACTTACAGCAGCGCGGTCCGCGAGCGAAAACGGGCAAAATACAAGAAACCTCGATTCCTATGAGACACATTGTCATTTATAAAAAGGCAGGCTCCTTCGCGGAGAATAAAGACATCGCCAGAGACATCCGGGTCGGAGAAATCATTCCGGCGCTCGAAAACGGCGAAGAGGTCGTCCTGGATTTCGAGAACGTGGATGCCGCCACCCAATCCTTCATACACGCGTTGATCAGCGATGCCTTCAGAAAATTCGGCGACGAGACCCTCGACCTCATTTCTTTTAAAAGCTGCAACGAGACTATTAAAAAAATCATCGCCATCGTGGCCGACTATATGCAAGAAGGAATGGGAGACGCCTAAAAACGCGTGTTTCAACCGTGAAACTAAGCCGCCTTTTCACTCCCGTCGACGCCGCCTCGCTGGGGATGTTCCGCATCCTGTTCGGCGCCCTGATGGCCTGGCAGGCCTACTATTATTTGGCGCGGGACCGCTTCGTCGACTACTACCTCGAGCCCGGCTTTCGCTTCAGCTACGCCTTTTTCGAATGGCTGCGGCCGCTGCCCGAACCCTATTTTCGCGCCCTGCTGATCCTGATGGTCGCCGCGGGAATCGGCATCGCCGTCGGCATCCTCTACCGCACCTGCGTCCTGGTCTTCCTGCTGGGCTTCTCCTACGTCTTCCTCCTCGACAAGGCCTATTACAACAACCACTACTACGCGATCATCCTGCTCTGCTTCCTGATGCTGTTTACCTCGGCGACGCGCTGGGGCTCGCTCGCGCAGCGCCTTCGACCGAGCGCCCCCTTCGTTCCAAATTGGAACCTCTTCATCCTCCGCGCCCAATTTTTTATCATTTACTTTTATGGAGGGCTCGCCAAGCTCAACGCCGACTGGCTGCAGGGCGAACCGATGCGGCGCTGGCTGCTCAAAGCGGCGGACCTGCCCCTCATCGGCCCGATGATGACGACCGACTGGGCGCCCTACTTCTTCAGCTGGGGCGGCCTGGTCTTCGATCTTTCGATCGGCTTCCTCCTGTGGTGGCGCAAGACGCGCTTCGCGGCCTTCCTCGTCGTGCTCTTCTTCAATCTGACGAACAGCGTCCTATTCCAGATCGGCGTCTTCCCCTTCCTGATGATCGCCGCGGCCACCCTTTTCGACGAACCCGACTGGCCGCGAAAATTCCTCGGCCTGAAACCCGCGAACGCCGCGGAGGCCCCGGCCGCGGCCAAAATCCGGGGACCCCGCCTCACCCTGGCCCTGATCGGCCTGTACTTCGCCCTGCAAATCCTCGTCCCCTTCCGGCATTTCCTCATCCCGGGCGAGGTCAGCTGGACCGAGGAGGGCCACCTCTTCGCCTGGCACATGAAACTGCGGGACAAGCAGGGCCGCATCAAGATCTGGGTGACCGACCCGGCCGCGCAGCGGACCTTCCAGGTCGATCCTTTGTTGGAGATGAACGAATTTCAATACGGGAAGATGAGGCAGCGGCCGCAATTCATCTGGCAATACGTCCAACACGTGAAGCGCGAGCTCGCCGGGCAAGGGATCGAAAACCCGATCATCCGGGTCGATGCTTGGGTCACCCTGAACGGCCGTCCCTACCAGCAGCTGATCGATCCCGACGTCGATTTGGCGACCGCCGACTCCTCCTTCTTCTCCGCCGATCCGTGGATCGTTCCCCTGGATCCCGACCACCGCCCGGGCACCCTCCCCGGAGATCCCCCGACGGGCGAAAAAAAAGGCCTTCGCGGATTGCGAAGGCCTTTGGAAACGGAATCATCGGGCTACTAGAAGCCGGAATCGTCCACGTCGATGACGGGATCGATGTCGTCGACGATCACCTCACAGTTGTCGCAGCCCGAGACGGTGCAGACGCCGTTCTCGAAGCTGGCGTCGTCGCAGTCGTTCTCGTTGGCGTAGACGGTGCACTCGTCGGCGGTGGCCACGTTGACATCGCCGTCGCAATCGTCGCCGCTGCCGGCGCAGTTGGTGAAAACCGAGGCGAAGATGAAGACGGCCGGGATGATGACGAGCATGGCCCGCAAGGAATTGCGGAGTTTTTCGGACATGGGTGTCTCCCTCTAGAAGGTTGAAATGAGTGGACCCGCCCGCATCATAAGGGCAATCGGGGACGCCGGCAAAGGAATTTCCGTTCAAACCACCGCGCCGCGCTTGGGCGCAACCGTCGCGGCGTAGCGGCCGGCCGAGCGTTTCAGGCGGATGGGGCAGCCGAAGGCCGCGCTGAGGTGCTTGGCCGTGAGGGCCTTTTCCTTGGGACCGGCGGCAAGGACCTTCCCCCCTTGCAGGATCAAGACCTCGCGGAACATCGGCGTGATCTCCTCGACGTGATGCGTGACCAAGACGAGGGTCGGGGCGCCGGCCTTTCGCCCCCAGGCCTCGAGGAAGGCCAAAAAATGCTCGCGGGCCGCCATGTCGAGGCCGGCGCAGGGCTCGTCCAAGATCAACAGCTTGGGCCGCGCCATGAGCGCGCGTGCGATCAAGACCCGCTGCTGCTCGCCCTGCGAGAGCAGGCCCCAGGCACGCTCTTCCAAGCCACCGCAGCCGACCTGCTTGAGCAGAACGCGGGCGCGTTTTCGATCCTCCTCGCTGCTCTCGCCCCAAAAATTGACCATGGCGTCCTTGCCGCTTAGGACCGCGTGCAGGGCCGGCTCCTCGAAGCGCAGCATCGCGCGCAGGGCGGAACCGACCAGGCCGACGGACTTGCGCAGCTCCCGCCAATCGTGCTCGCCGTAGCGCTTGCCGAAGAGCCGGATCTCGCCCGAGCTGGGCGTCAGGTAGGCGGTGAGCGCCGCCAAGAGCGAGGTTTTTCCCGAGCCGTTGGGGCCGAGGATCGCGCAGTGACGCCCCGCCTCGACGCGCCAGGAGACCCCTTGCAGGATGGGCGCCTCGCGGCGGATGGAGAGATCGCGGATTTCCAAAACGGGCGGTTTGGCTTTCATGGAGGAATGCATAAAATTATTTGAGAGGAATCACCGCCCGGCGAGGAACATCCAAGCGGCGAAGGCGAAGATCAACAGCCCCAGGATCGCGGCCACGGCGAAAAAGAGCGTCTTCATCGAGATGTGGCCCGGCTGCTCCATGCTGTAGCCCTGCTTCCAATCCTCGGCGCCCAACGAGGCCTGGCGCGCCCGGACCTGTCCGACCTCGACTTGCGGGGCCTGGGAGATCCCGACGCCGCCCAGCCTTTGCATGAGGCCCTGCAGCTTGGCCTTCATCTCGGGCGGAAGCTGGTCGAAGCTGGAGTAGCCTCCTTTCTCGAGGGCCTTCTTGACGAAGGGGTGGTCCATGATGCCCTCTAGGAAATCGGGCACGCCGTTTTTGTTCTTGTCGGCCAGGACCTGCTGAACCGCCTCGGGCAGGGCTTGCAGGTCGGAGGGATCGACTTCCTTGCCGTTGACGAGGATCTTTTGAAAGTTCGCCATGGGTCCCCCTATTTCGCGGGCCGGGCCGCGACGGCCGCTTCCGCCGCCTTAAGCAGGGCCTGCGGGTCGACGCGGACTTTGTAGTCCGGGTTGTAATAACTATAGAGGATCTTCCCCTGCTTATCCAGGACGTAGGCCGCCGGCACCGGCAGGATGTGGTGACCCTTCCCGGAATGGGCCTCGAGGTCGATGCCGTAATCTTTCTTCATCTTCGCGTAGGTCGCGTCGTCGACCTGGTAGGCCAGGCCGAAGGCCTTGGCGGCCGCGGCGTCGGAATCCGAGACCAACATATAGGTCAGGTCGTGCTTCTTGAGGCTCTCACGGATCTTGTCGACGCCGTCGGGGCTGAGCGCGACGATCTGGTAGCCGAGTTTTTGCAAGGGCGTCTCGATCTGCTTCAATTGGCCCAGCTGGGTGTTGCAATAGACGCACCAACCGCCGCGGTAGAAGATGAGGACGGTCGGCTGGTTTTTGAGCAGTTTTTTCAAGGGAAAAGCCATGCCGTCGGCGTTGGTGAGCG
>JADYZQ010000232.1 GCA_020853015.1 Deltaproteobacteria bacterium | reverse complement strand
CCCTCGGGAAAGCCGGGAAAATTTTCGACCTCGGTCGTGGTGGTGAGCTGGCCGCCGGGCATAGTGCCGTCGATGACGACGGGCTCTAGGTTGGCCCGCGCGGCGTAGACCGCGGCGGTGAGTCCGGCGGCGCCGGATCCGATGATGACGACCTTGTGGACAGGAGAACTCATGAAGGCACCTCTAAACGATGAATTTTGAGGTGCTACCGTTAGCCCCTTGGGCCGGCCTTGTCAAACCTCAAGGCCCGTAGCCGTCGACCGGGAAGCGTTGCCCGGGATTGCCGTTGTTCCCGCCGCCGAAGGCGGGGGGAGGCGGAGTGGCCAGGCCGTAGATCAGCCCGCCCAACAGGCCGCCGACGACCGCGCCGCCGACGTCGAAGAGCCAGGTGTTTTTGGTGACGTTGAGCTTGTAGGAAAGGAGGTTGCCGCCCGCCGCGCCCAGGGCGGAAGAGCCCAGGATGATGGAGCCGCCCTGCGTGAAGTATTGGGCGTTCTGGTCCTTGATGGGCGCGAAGGCCAGGATCGCGCCGGCGCCGAGGCCCGCGACGCCGAGGCCGATTTCGGTGCCCAAGCTCCATTTGCGCAGGGCGACGTGCGGCGTGTTGTCCGGTGACAGCCTTAGTTTCTCCTCGGTGGCTGCGTTGCGCGCCCAGACGATGAGATCCTCCAAGGCCTTCTTGTTGTTGCTGAGGATCGAGAAATTGCCCGTCTTGTAGAAGTTGTCGGTGGTCTGGACCTGCTTGTCCCAAAAGACCTCCATTTTGCCGTCCTTCTCGAAGAGGACCTTCAAGAGGTGATTGATCGCCTCCAGGGCCTCCTTGCGCTGGTCTCCGGTCTTGCCGTCGACCCAAAGGCGCAATTCCCGGGAGATCTTGTCCATCGCGAAAGAGTGGCTGGTGCCGGCTTCCCCGGTTTTCAAAGTCAAACCGCTCAAGATGACCTTGAGCGCGCCGGCGCGGGCCGGCGTGTCGCCGTACTTGATCTCGAGGTACTCGCGGTACGCGGTCTCCGCGGGTTGGGCCGCGAGGAGGTCGATCATTTCCTTTTGGGCCGCCTTGCCATATTCGTTTTCGAGGAAGGCGATGCGCAGCAGCAGCTCCTTCTTCGCCGCCTCCGGCAGATCGACGCTACGCAGGCTGGAGACAGAGTCTTTCATGAAGGCATAGTAGTTCTTGGAGGCGTTGTAGCTGGGATCGATCTTCGAAAAGATGTCGTGGTAGACCTTGGCGGCTCCCTTGACCTCGTCCGAGTAAAGATAGCTGGCATAGCCCTTCTCGGCCAGGACGTGGTTGGCGAAGAGGACGATCAGCAAATCGACGCTGCGCGGCTTCAGCTGGTCGCTGACGCTCTGCGACTTGTCCATCGCCGGCTTCATCGCCGCCCAGAACTTCTCGCGCGTCGCGTAGATGCCCAGCAGCCACTCGACCCGCTTCCGGCTCTCCGAGGACAGCTTCGAGTTGTCCTTGAGTCCCTTCAGGACCTTCTCGACCATCGTGCCCAGGACCGGATCGGCGAAGGCGAAGGCGCCGACCTTGATCGTGGTCTCCTGCAGGTTCTTCATCTTGAGGTGCTTCGGGTCCAGCTGGCCGTGCGAGATGAAATTGGTGGTGATGTTGAACCAGTTGAAGATCGCGCGATTCTTGTCGGGAACCTCCTTGCCCTCGAAGACGATGCTGATCTTCTTGAAGATGTCGGAGGGATTCTGCTCGTCGCCGAAGACCTTGGAGAACTCCGCCTTGACCGCCAAGTATTCCGCCAGCTCGGCGGCGGGGGCGCGGTAGTTGGGGTAGACCTTGAGCAGCTTGGCCGTATCGGCGGAGGCCGGCTGGAAGGTCCCGTTCTTGCGCTCCAACGAGATGCTGAGCCCGCTCTCCACTTCCTCCGCCTGGATTTTGCAAGGATCCTTCGCGGGGTCGGCCGGGGCCTCAAGGCATTCCGCGGTCGTGCTGCGGATTTCGAAAATGTTGTAATTGGGTAGCTTGGTGGCTGGATCGCTCATCGTGTTTCCGCCCTATTCGTGGGTTGCTTAGGTGGGAAACACAAGGAAGGAGGTCCGGGGAAGGCAAGGCTGAGGCCGCGCCGCATCCTCGGATCCTGAAAAATCTCTGTTCACGAAGGCCCGCGATCAAGCGGTTCTTCGTTTGGAAGCCAGACAGCCTCCGATGTGTGCCCCATTCCTAACCACCCGATAATACATAGTTTTCCTCGAAAGCGGGTCAGAGGCCGGTCCCGAGGCGTGGGTTGCTTAGGTGCCCATTTCTCGGAGGGAGGGGGCAAAAGTTGCGATCAAAGGCATTAGACCCTTTCCGCAGCGCTTAGGGCCCGTAGGGATCGACGGGGTGGCGGCGTCCGGGATCCGTCGGGGTCGGCGGTTGGAAGCCGTTGCCGGGCTTAGGCACTAAAAATCCGTAGGTGAGTCCGGCCGCGAGCCCGCCCACGAGGGAGCCGCCCAAGTCGAAGGCCCAGTCGCCCTCGTCGATGTCGAGGGCGTAGGAGAGGGCGTTGCCCGCCGCCGCGCCGAAGCCGGCCCCGGCGGTGATCGTCGCCGCGCCTTGTCCCCACCAGCGCTCTTCGCTCTCGTCGAGGGCCAGCAGGGACAGCGCCGTCGCGGTGCCCGCCGCCCCGATGCCCAGCTCGGACAGGAGGGTCCACTTGCGGACCGCGACGTGGGGGATCTTTTTCGGCGCGAGGGGATCTTTGGCGTCCTTCGCTTCGCCGCGCGCCCAGAGGATCAGCTTCTCCAGCGCGTTCTTGTTGGCGCCCATCAGCGGAAAGTTCGCATAAAAATTGTCCGTCTCTTGGAGCTTCTTGTCCCAGAAAATCTCCATCTTGCCGCTCTTCTCGAAGAGCCCCTGCAGGACGTCCAGCAGGGCCACTGTGGCGCGGGCTCTCATCTCGAGGGGGAGGGCGGCGTGGTCGTCCTGGATCTCTTTGGCGGCCTTCTCCATGTTGAACTCGAAGTGGGGCTTGCCCTTGGAAGTCTTCACCTTCATGTGCTTCAGGAAGGTCTCCATCACCATCGCCTTGGCGGGCGTGTCCCCGTATTTGATGATCAAATACTCCCGAAGCGACTTTTCGGCGTCCTGCCCGGCCAGGATGTTCAGCATCTCCTCGCGGCCCTTCTTTTCGTACTCCGATTGGATGAAATTGGCGCGTGTACGGAAGTCCTTGAGGTAGGCGGTGGGGAGCTCGGTTTCCTTCAAGGCCTTCATCGCGGAGGCGATGTAGGCGAAATAATTCTTCGCGGCGTTATAGTGAGGGTCGACCTTGGAGAGCACGTCGTGAAAGATCTTCGCGCTGTTTTGGACCGACGGCGTGGAGAGCTTGTCGTTGGTCCCCTTTTCGGCCAGGACGTGGTTGCAGAACAGGAACTGGATCAGGCCGCTGCTTCGCGCCCTCAGCTCGTCGCTGATCGCCTGCGACTTGTCCATGGTCGGCTTGAAATGGGCCAGCATCGCCTCTTGTACCGAGAGCACGACCAAAAGCCATTCGACGCGCTTGCGGCTCTCCGCGCCCAGCTTCTCGTTGCCTTTGAGGCCCTGCAGGGTCTTCACGGCGAGGGCGCGAAGGGTCGGGTCGACCGAGAAGTAGGTGGCGACCATCACGGCCTCTTCCTGGAATTCCTTGGCCTTGGCCGCCCGCGGATCCATCTGGCCGTGCGAGACGAAACTGGCGATCACGTTGACCCAGCTCTCGATCGCGGCCTCCACGGTCTGGCCCTCGCCCAACAGGTGTTTGAACTTGAATTGCTTGGTGATCTCCAAGGGCTTCTGCTCGTCGCCCAGCGTCTTGAAGAACTCGCCGCGGACCGTCAGATACTCGGCGATCTCGCGCGCGGGCGGCTTGTAGGAGGGGAAGGCCTTGGCGACGCTCGCGGCGTCGCCGGAGGCGACCTGAAATTTGCCCTCGCGGCGCTCCAGGACGAAGCTCAGCTTCGTCTCGGCCTCGCGGACCTCGACTTTACACGGATCTTTCTTGGGATCGGAGGGCTCCTGCAGGCATTCCTGCACCGAGACTCCGGGCAAGCGGAAACGTTCGTAGATTGGATCGCCCATGGGTGTGTCCCCTAATACACGCACCCGAGCCCATGGTGTTGCGATGACGCCTTATTCTCGAATCAAAACGGAAATGGTTGCTTTAAAAGGGAATATCGTCGTCCACCTCAAGCGGGGCGGCTGCTTCGACCCCTTGGGCCGGGCGCGAGCCCCGGTTGCCGGCGGCGGGACGGCCCTCGCGGTCGCCCATCGGTCCGCCTAGGAACTGGATGGTCTGGGCCACCACCTCGGTGGTGTAGCGCTTGTTGCCGTCCTTGTCGTTCCACTCGCGGGTCTGCAGGCGGCCCTCGATGTAGACCGGGCGGCCCTTGCTTAAGTACTCGCCGCAGAGCTCGGCCAGCTTGCTCCAGACCACGATCTTGTGCCACTCGGTGCGCTCTTCCTTCTTGCCGTCCTTGTTGGTCCAGGATTCGTTGGTGGCAATGTTGAAATTGCACACCGCCGCTCCGCTGGGCGTGTACTTGACCTCGGGGTCGCTGCCGAGGTTGCCGATCAAGATGACTTTATTGACGCTCGCCATAGGGGGGATCCTCCGTTTCGTTGGCGTTAACACAATCTTCAAAAAAATCTACAGCAACTTCTGTGCCAGGGAATCGCGCTCCTTTTTCCATTCGGGGTAGTCCTGGCTCAGGCCCTCCTTCGGCAGGGCGTCGAAGGCCTTCAGCTCGGCCCGGGCCTGTTCGGTATCGCCGGATTGCTCGAGGCTGCGGGCGAAAAATAGGCGATTGAGCGGATAATCCGGCGAAATCTTCACGGCCTCCCGCAGGTAGCCCACCGAACGGTCCAGGTCTTGGGTGATATTTTTGGGATTGAGCGAGAAAGAGGGCGCCTGGGCGAAGATGTTGCCGAGGATGCGGTAGCAGCCCGCGTGTTCGAATTCCGGTCGAATTTTGTTCAAGGCCTCGCAATTCGCGACCATCTTTTTGAGGCCCTTTTGGTAGTTGGGGATGTGGTTCTTGATGTTGACGCCGGTGTTGAGGGCGTGGAAGTAGAGGCAGGAGGCGGCCTGGGGGTCGGCCTTGAGGCACTTCTCGGCGTAGACAATGCCCTCGTGGGCGCGCTTGAGCTTGTCGGATTTCTCCGCGGCGTCGCGGGCGGCCAGGTAGGCCCCGCGCGAGGCCTCGCCCAGCTCGGCCGGGCTTTTTAGCCGGTCGATGTCGGAGGGCATCGACTTGGGCGCGGCGCAGGCGGCCAGCAACCCGGCAAAAAGCAGCCAGTGCGGGAATTTTCGCATGGGGGGTTCCTAGACAGCCCCAATCCTTTTGTCAACGTGAGTCCCGAGCCGATTGGACCTTGCAATTTGCGGGAAATAATGTCAAAAGGCCCGCGCATTCCAAAAAAATCCAAGAAGCGTCGAGGTCATATTGAGCCCAAGGTCCATCGATCTTGTCGCGGAGGCCGGTCTAAGCTCGGGGGAGCCCGCCTTCGTCCTGACGGAAGAAGCCGTCGCCGTTCCCTTCGAATTCGGAGATGCCCCCGAACGCCCCGAGGCCTCGATGCCCCCCGCCCAGTGCCAAGTGCTCGCCATTGCGAGCGGGAAGGGCGGCACCGGCAAGACCACCTTCACCACCAATCTCGCGATCAGCTTGGCCCAGCGCGGCCTGCGCGTGCTGATCGTCGACGCCGACTTCGGCCTGGCCAACGACCACCTCTTGCTCGGCCTCGAGCCGCAGGGCGACATCGGCGACGTGCTGGCGGGGCGCAAGGGCATCCGCGAGGTGATCCTTCCGGGGCCCGGCGGGGTCAAGCTCCTGCCGGGCGGGATGGGTTCGAGCCGCCTCTCCAACCTCGAGCCCTACGAGATCGCCATCCTGGCCCGCGAGCTGGGCTGCCTCGAGCCGGAGTACGACATGGTCCTGGTCGACCTGGCCGCGGGGATTTCCCCGGCCAATCTGCAATGGATGAGGCCGGCCCACGACCGCGTCGTCGTCACCAACCCCGAGGTCACCGCCTTGATCGACGCCTACGGCCTGGTCAAGTGCCTCTCCCAGGACGGCGAGCCGAACTGCGAGCTTCATGTCGTGATGAACCGGGTGCGCGACGAGACCGAATTTCAGCAATCGATGAAAAAGCTCCGGCAGGTCGTCGCCAAGCATCTTTCGGGCGTGAGGCTCAACAGCCTGGGTTACATCCCCTTCGACCGCTACCTGCTGCATTCCATCGCGATCCAAAGGCCGGCCGTGCTGTCGCACCCCAAGGCCTTCGTCACCGCCTGCCTGCGCGGCATCGAGGCCAAGCTCTTCGCGCGCCACCGGGCCTGGGAGAAGCGCCAGTGCCGCGACGCGGACATTCCTTCCTACTTCGCCAAGCTCGAGCGGCAGGCCCATGAGTAAGAAATTTTGGCAGCGCGAACCGGTCTCCAAGATGTTGAAGCGGCCCAAGAAGGCACTGAAGAAGACCTTTCAGGTCGTGCGCGGCCGCCGCGACGAACTGGAGGCCCTGCGCGAGGCGGTTCCGGCCTGTTTGTCCAAATTGGAGCGCGGACTCGAGGCGGTGGACCGGGACTTCCCGATCCGCGAGGGGCAGGGGAGCGTCGACTGGATGGCCCTGCACCCATCCGGCGAGCTGGTATTTCTTTGGGTGAAGCGGCGTTGCGACGCCGAGACTGTCTCCAAGCTCCTCCCGGACTACGACTGGATCCAACGCAACCGGGCGCTTTGGCCCCACCTCTTTCCCCAGGTCTTGGAAAATCGCTCCCTCCTGATGAAGGTCTGGATCCTCGCCCTCGAGATCGACCCCGACGTCCGCTATCTACTGAGCTACTTGAACGGCGTGCGGGTGAGCCTCTTTCATGGACGGGCCGAGGCCGCGGGCGGATGGCGCTTCACCGCTTGGGAGGAGTTTCAAAAGACCCTGGCGAAGCCGCCGATTCTGCCTTCCTCGCCTTTGCCGTTTCCCGTCGCCGTCCCGGAGCCTCGCTTGGAGGCGCCCGCGGCGGCCAAGCCGGAGGCGCCGGCCCTGCTCAGCCGCGAGGAGATCCAGGACCTGATCTCCCTGTCGCCGGTCGAGGACTTCCGCCAGGAAGACGAAGTCACCGATCCCTTCTATGAGCTGGGCCTGCCGAAGGCTTAGTGATTGATCTTTCTCGAAAATCCGTCTAAGCCCCAAAACCATGAAGGGTCTTTCGGTCATCGTGCTCGCGGCGGGAAACTCCACCCGGCTCAAGTCCCGGCTCACCAAGGTCCTGCACCCGCTCTGCGGCCGGCCGCTTATCGATTACGTCCTCGACACCGCGCAATCGGTTCAGCCGCGGAAGATCGCCGTCGTCCTCGGCAACGACCGCGACAAGGTCGAGGCGCGGCTGCGGGGACGCAAGGGATTGGTCTTTGCCCATCAGAAAGAACGGCGCGGGACCGCCCACGCCGTCCAAGTCGGGCTCAAGGCCCTGGGAAATTTCTCCGGCCACGTCCTCATCCTGAGCGGCGACGTCCCGCTGCTGCGGCCCGAGACACTCAAGCGACTGTTGCGCCTGGGCGCGGCGCGGCCGCTCTCGCTGGTGACCTCGGTGGTCGCCAACCCCTTCGGTTACGGGCGCATCCTGCGCGACGGCGAGGGGCGCCTTTACGGCATCGTCGAAGAGAAGAACGCGAGCCCCGAGGAGCGCCAGATCAACGAGATCAACGCGGGCATCTACTGCGCCGAGGCGGGCTTTTTGCGCAAGGCCCTGGCGCAGATCCGGCCGGATCTCGTGAAGAAAGAATATTACCTGACCGACGTCGTCGGCTGCGCCGCGCGGCAGGGGATTCCCGTCCACTCGGTCTCCGTCACCGACGGCGCCGAGATCCTGGGGGTCAACACCCGCGGCGAGCTCGCCTACCTCCAAAAGATCCGCAACCAAGAGCTGGTCGGCGCCCACCTCGAGAACGGCGTCGGCATGCAGGACCCCGACGCCGTCTACGTGGACGCGGGCGT
>JADYZQ010000231.1 GCA_020853015.1 Deltaproteobacteria bacterium | reverse complement strand
TGGGTGCAAGAGTCAAGCGAGTCAAGGTAAAGTACTGACCTCGTATGAAAACCCTTCGCTCTTCGGACCGGAATTTCCGCTACGAATTCGAAAAAATCCTGAAACGCGGCGAGGACTTGACCAAGGAAGTCGAGCGCGAGGTCGATTCTATCCTCGAAGAGGTCAAGCTCCGGGGCGATAAAGCTGTACAAAAATATACCCTGAAACACGACCGCTTCGACGTCGAGCCCGCCAAGTTCGCCGTCCCGAAGGCCGACATCAAGAAGGCCTACAAGGCCATCCCCAAGGCCGACCTCGAGGCCTTGCAGCTCGCCGCCCAGCGCATCAAGACCTATCATGAAAAGCAAAAGTTCACCGGTTTCGAGATCAACGCCGAGGGTATCTCGGTCGGGCAGCGGGTCTCCCCCCTCTCCCGCGTCGGGGTCTATGTCCCCGGCGGCAAGGCAGCCTACCCTTCTTCGGTATTGATGAACGCCATCCCCGCCAAGGTCGCGGGGGTCGAGACCGTCATCATGGTCACGCCCTTCGTCGAGGGCAACGGCCACCCGGCGGTCCTAGTCGCGGCGGATCTGGCCGGCATCGACACGGTCTACAAGATCGGCGGGGCCCAGGCCGTCGCCGCCATGGCCTACGGCACGGGGATGATCAAGCGGGTCGACAAGATCGTCGGTCCCGGCAACGCCTACGTCGCCCAGGCCAAACGCCAGGTTTACGGCTTGGTCGACATCGACATGATCGCGGGACCTTCCGAGATCCTGATCATCGCCGACGAAAACGCCGACCCGGCCTGGATCGCGGCCGACCTGCTCAGCCAGGCCGAGCACGACGAAAACGCCTCGGCCATCCTGATCACCTTCAATTCCAACTACGCCCACCGCGTCGAGGGCGAGATTCGGCGCCAGCTGCGCGCGCTCAGCCGCCGCAAAATCGCCGAGGCCTCGATCAAAAACAAGGCCTTCATCATCGTCGCCAAAAATTTCGCCGAGGCGGCCGAGCTCGCCAACGAGATCGCCCCCGAGCATCTCCAGCTGGCGATCAAGGACCCCAAGCCGGGACTGGGCGCCATCCGCAACGCCGGCGCCATCTTCCTGGGCTATCATACCCCCGAGGCCTGCGGCGATTACCTCGCCGGCCCCAGCCACGTCCTTCCGACCGCGGGCAGCGCCCGCTTCAGCTCGCCCCTGGGCGTGCACGACTTCCTCAAGACCAGCAGCGTGATCAGCTTCGACGCGAAGGCGCTCACCAAGTACGGCGACGCGATCGTCCGCCTTGCCGAGATGGAAGGCTTAAGCGGCCACGCGCAGAGCGTGCGGCTGCGGCTGAAAAAATAAGATCTGAAAGCACCGTTGAATTCGTTCGATACTTGGCGGTATCCTAGCTGCGTCATGAAACCAGAGGTCCGAAAACAGGTCGGCAAATCCAACCCTTCCCAAGTGCTGCGGCGGTTGACGGCCTTGAATGAATTGATGAAAAAAATTTCAAATCCCGTGCCGCGTGAAAAAAACCTCAAACCCATTCGAAGAATTGTTGGTCGGGCTCGTTGACGCAGGCGTAACGTTCGTCACCGTCGGCGGTATCGCTTGCGCCTTCAACGGGTATGTGCGGGCCACCGAGGACGTCGACGTCCTGGTGAAACGCAATCCGGAGAACATTCGCAAACTGCTGCAATTCCTTTCGAGCTATGGCGAAGGCTACGGTGCGGAGCTGCAAGATGCTGACTTTTCCGAAGAAGAAGGAGCCGTCCGGGTTATCGAAGAATTTCCGATCGACATCTTCGTGTTGATGTCCGGCAGGCGTTTCGAAGACTTCGAGTCCCAAATCAAAACCATCGAATTGGAAGGCCGCCTAATCCCCTACCTGTCCCGAGAGGCCCTCATCGCGCTGAAAGCGGATTCTTTACGCGAAAAAGACAAGATGGACGTCGTTCAACTAAAGGCATTGAAATCGCCATGATCCCACGTTCGTTTTTTCTACAACTGATCGACAAGGAATTCGGCGAGTTCGAGGAATTCCTCAAACAGTCGACCGACGACGAAATCCGCCAGTTCCTGGACGAACTGCATCCCGCCGACATCGCGGACATCGTCGAGCGCCTCGACGAGCAGGACCGCGGCCGCATCATGGCCCTGCTGAGCGAGGAGCGCGCGGCGGAAGTGCTGCCGCTGATCGAGGAATACCACAAGCCCGAGGTCCTCGACGCCATCCCCGAGACCACGCTGACCAAGATCGTCCTGCACATGGACAGCGACGACGTTACCGACATCCTCGAGGACCTGCCCAAGGAGGAGGCCGAGGAAATCCTCGACTCGCTGCCGCAAAAAGAATCCGACGAGGTCCGCCAGCTGATGAGCTACCCGCCCGACACGGCGGGCGGCCTGATGCAGACCGAGCTGGTGGCGGTCAGCCCCGACGCGACCTTGGGCCAGGCCATTCACCAGATTCGGGAGACTTATTCCAAGGTCGACGACATCATCAATCTCTACGTCGTCAACGAGCAGGGGATACTCATCGGCATGGTCCCGCTGCGCACCCTGATTTTGGAGGACGCCGGCAAGAAGGTCTCGGAAGTGATGGTGCGCGACGTGATCAGCGCCCTGGTCGACATGGACCAAGAGCAGGTCGCCGAGCTGTTCCGCAAGTACGACTTCATCAGCCTGCCGGTCGTCGACCCGCAGGGCAAGCTGCTCGGCCGCATCCTGGTCGACGACATCGTCGACGTCATCCAAGAGGAAGCCAGCGAGGACATGTACCGCCTGGCCGGCGTCGACAAGGAAGAACACGTCGACGACACCCCCTTGCGCTCGATTAGGCTCCGCCTCCCCTGGCTCGGCTTCAACCTGATCACCGCGATCGCGGCCGCGACGGTGGTGAGCTTCTTCCAGGGCACCATCCAGAAGGTCGTTGCCCTGGCCGTCTTCATGCCCATCGTCGCGGGCATGGGCGGCAACGCCGGCACCCAATCGCTCACCGTCATCACCCGCGGCATCGCCTTAGGCGAGCTGACCTTCTCCAACGCCAAGCGCGTCCTGCTCAAGGAGCTGATCGCGGGGATCAGCAACGGCATCGTCCTCGGGGGGCTGATGGCCCTGCTCGCCTATCTCTACAAGGGCAACCCCATGCTCGGCGTGGTCTTGGGGCTCGCGATGATCTGCAACATGTTCATGGCGGCACTGGCCGGCACCTCGATTCCGCTCCTCCTCAAGTGGGCGCGGGTCGACCCCGCCCTCGCGAGCGGGGTCATCGTCACCACCTTCACCGACGTCACGGGCTTTTTCTGCTTCCTGGGCCTCGCGACCCTCTTCCTGCACTACCTGACTTGAGCGCCCGTCATTCCACGATCAGGATCTCGGTGTCGCCGTCGTCGCCGACGTAGGCGACGAGCCCGTCTTTCAGATAGGGGCGATAGCCGGGGTCGAGGGGGACGCCTTTCAGGTCCACCGCCGCGCTGTCCGCGGCGTCGCCGCTGCCGGCGTGAAACCAGAGCTCGGTGCCTTCCACCCACAGGGCCTGCTTCAGGTCGATTTGGAGCGAATCGAACTTCTTCGGGGCGACGGTCGCGCTGATCTTGCGGCGCGTCCCGCTCGCGATGTCGTACATCCAAACGTGGTGCTCGGCGCCGTCGATCTGGTGCCAGACGACGCTCTCGCCGTCGGTGCGCGGATTGCGGTCGAGCCGCGTCGGGCCGTCGGAGGTCAAGGGAACGACCGCCGGCGGATCCTGAGTCAGGTCGACCAGCGTGACGTCGCCGCCCGAGGCGTAGACGGCGCGCTGGCGGCGAAAGTCGAAGTCGGGAAACGCGGGCAGCCCGTCCGCAATGGGCAAGTGGGTCTGCCCGTCGAAGTGGACCAGCTCGCTCTCCGCGGCGCCGCGCCGTTCGTAGACCGCCTCGCAGCCGCTGCCGACCGGCGTGTAGGTCTCGCCCGCGCTCAGGATCTCGGTCAGGCCCGCGGCGGCGGTGAAGCGCTGGAGGTCGTTGGCGCCGCCGCCTTCGCGGAAGAAGTAGCAGCCGTCGGCGATGCTCCCCTCCTCCTGCTGGCGGTCGCCCAAGTCTTGCGGCGCGCGACCGTCCGCGCTGACGTGGGTGTCCTGCAGGCCGACGCGGTAGCTGAGCAGCACCTCGCCCTCCGCCGCCCCGGAGCCCAAGGCCATGAAATCGACGTCGCCCGAGAGGAAGTCGACCAAGTCGACGCTCGTGTCGTCGCCGGCCGGGTCGCGGCGGTCGTGCAGGAGGACCTCGATGTCGAGGTTGCCGTCGATCCGCTGCCACAGGACCTTGCCTCGGGAAGTCATCGGCCAAGAATTATTCATTCCCCAATGATCCTCGTCGGCGTTGTCGGTCAGGCGCCGGACCGAGCCTTGATGTTCCGGCGGCAGGATTTGCACGACGCAGGCCTCGCTGCTCAGACCGGCGGCCGTCGCGGTCACGCGGGCCTCGCCGGGATAGAGGGCGACCAAGTTCCCCTGGGCGTCCACCGCCGCGAAGCGGGGAGGATCGCTTTGGAAGGCGTCGGGGTTCACGGCGACGGCCTTGCCTGCTGGATTTCCCTCCACCGCGAGGGCGATCTTGTCTCCCGGAAAGAGGGCTTGGGTGGGACAATTGGCGATGGCCAGGGACTCTAGGTCCAAGGAGTTGGACGGGTCGCCACTGCCTCCGGCGCCGCCGCAGGCGACGACTCCCAGCAGGATGAGCGCATTTAAGAAGAAAGAAAGGCGGGGTCGGCGAAATTTCATGGGTCCTCCAATAGGTTGAATCCCCATGGTTAGAGCAAAAGGCCGGCCAACCGAAAAAATTAAGTTTTATTAATAGGTTAGCCGTCTAGGGACCTGCTTTTGAACGAAAAACTCTCATGTAAAATTCAAAAAAATATCTATTTTTCAAAAACATTTGGATACGGGAGGGCTCCCCCATCCATGTTCCTGGAAGGAACTACTCTCTCATCAAATAAAAAATGTTATTTATGTCCATAAATAAACAATTATGTTCAGTTTTATTCTTTAATTTAATTATAATGAAAACATATATTTATATTATTTTTGTATAAAAAATTAAAATATTGCTCAATATAAGCATATTGATGAACAAGGCCCTTCTTGAGCGATTTTAAAAATAAATATAATTAAATCATATAGTTATATCTAATACCTTCGAACTAACTCTCTTGGCACCTCCATTGCTTTAATAGACCCATAGGAGGCTTCGCTATGGAACAGACTCAAAAGCCCGAATCGGTCTCGGAACTCTTTGGCAAGGTCCAGCTCCAGCTCAAACAGACCCTCCAGAGCCAAGACCCTCATTCGGCGCAGCAGGCACTGGGGCTGGCCGAAAAGGCCATGGCCCGGATCGAAGGCCTGATCCTGGCGGATCCCGCCGTGACCCACGACGATCTGCGTTGTGTCGTTGAATTCACCCGCGGTAAACTTTGGAATGAGGCGCGCCGCCACTTGAGCATCCTGGCGCAGAGCCGACAAGTCCGAGTCGCTTAAACTTTCAGCGAGGATCCATCCCATGACTTACGTCACCCCAAAAAATCAGCAGATGCCTCCCCCGGAGGATTCCTTAGGCGATTCCGACATGGAGCTTTATTACGAGGAATTCGACGAGGAGATGGGTGAATTTGGCGGCGAGGCCGGGCCCTCCATCCCCTCCACCCCCACCGAGATGCGCGCCTTCCTGAGCGGCCTGGTCCAACAGGGCAGGATTTCCCAAGAGGAATATCAGCGTTATTTGGGCCAAGTGAACCGCGCCGCCGCCTACTCCGAGGAAGCCCGTCTCCAGGAATTCTCCAAGATCCACCAAGAGCTCGCGCCGGCCCTCGACGCCGGCGGAGAAGACTACGACCCCGACGCCCCGAAGGTGACTCGCGAGCAAATCGTCGACCTGATGAACGACATCAAGAGCGGCCAGGTCAAGCCCGTCGACGACAGCATGACGAAGGAACAGGCCGTCGCCACCTTGAATCAGGCCC
>JADYZQ010000230.1 GCA_020853015.1 Deltaproteobacteria bacterium | reverse complement strand
TTTTCCAAATTTCCCGGGAAGTATTTCGCCGGCGACGGCGCCCGCTGCGACGCCGACGGCTACTACTGGTTTCTCGGCCGGATGGACGACGTGCTCAAGGTCTCGGGGCACCGCCTCGGGACCGCCGAGTTGGAGAGCGCCTTCGTGAAGAACCCCGACGTTGCCGAGACGGCGGTGGTCGGCTTCCCGCACCCGATCAAGGGCGAGGGCATTTACGCCTTCATCACCTTGAAAGAGGGCGTGCAGCCCTCGCGGGGCCTGCGCCGCGAGCTGATCCAGCACATCGCGAGCGAAGTCGGCCCCATCGCCAAGCCGGACCACATCCAATTCACGCCCGCGCTGCCCAAGACGCGCAGCGGGAAGATCCTGCGCCGAGTCTTGCGCCAGATCGCCTCGGGCGAGGTCGGCGACCTGGGCGACACGACGACGCTCGCCGACCCCAACGTCGTGCAGCAGCTTTTAGAGGGCGCCCGCACCGAAAGGGAAGAATAACCGTATTGACGGCCGTATGTATCGGCATTAGTATGGCTTCATGCCGGAGCTTTCCCCCAAGACCCAGCGAATTACCGCCAATATTCCCAAAGACCTGCTGCGCGACGCTCAAAAGGTCACCCGGCGCGGCATCACCGAGACCCTCGTGGAAGGTCTTCATCTTTTGAAGCGTCGCCGTGCCTACGACAAGGCCATGGCCTTGAAGGGCAAGCTGCGCCTCCAAGTCGATATCGAGAAATCCCGTGAGCGAAATCCTGGTTGATACTTGCGTATGGATCGATTTTTTCGCCGGACGTCCTTTGCCGCGCTTGGAGGAGGCCCTTCAGGAAGGGAGGGCGCGGCTCAGTCCCGTCGTGGCCGCCGAGTTGCTGAGCGGGGCCAGGGCCGGTTCCGAGCAAAAAAAGCTGCGGGCCTTCCTGTTGGATCTTGAGACGCCTGCCTTCGGAATCGGGCACTGGTTCGAGGTGGGCGTCTTGCGGCAGAAGTTGGCGAAGAAAGGCCTTCAGGTCTCCACGCCGGACGCCCATGTGGCGCAGGCGGCCCTCGACGGCGGAGGTCTCCTATATAGTTTTGACCAGATTTTTAAGAAAATGGCGGCGTGGATTCCACTGAAAATCGTTGATTGAAGCGATTCGGAACATCCCGTCCCCACGAGGTATCCCCATGTCGACGCGAGAAAATCGTCTTAAATTCGAAAAGTCCCCCTACCTGCTCCAGCACAAGGACAACCCCGTTCACTGGCAGGCCTGGGGCGAGGAGGCCTTCCGCGCGGCGCGGGAAGAGAACAAGCCGATCTTTCTCAGCATCGGATATTCCACCTGCCATTGGTGCCACGTGATGGAGCACGAGTCCTTCGAGGCTCCGGAAGTCGCAGAGGTCTTGAACCGCGACTTCATCCCGATCAAGGTCGACCGCGAGGAGCGCCCCGACGTCGACGACATCTACATGTCCGCCTTGCACGCGATGCGCCAGCGCGGCGGCTGGCCGCTCAGCATGTTCCTCACGCCCGAGCTCAAGCCTTTCTACGGCGGAACCTACTGGCCCAAGCCGCTCTTCCTCAACGTGCTGGGCCAGGTCGCCAAGGTCTGGCGCGAAGCGCCCGGCCAGGTCTTCGAGACCGGCGATTCCATCGTCGACTACCTCAAGCTGCAGAAATCCGCCCAAGCCGAGGGCGTGGGCCTAAGCGAGGACGTCTTCGGCGCCTTCTTCCGCCAGAGCCTGATGAGCTTCGACCCCGCCTGGGGCGGCTTCGGCCAGGCGCCGAAGTTTCCGCACGCTAACCAGCTTTCGATGCTGCTGCGGATCTGGCGGCGCGGCGGCGATCCGCACGCCCTGGAAATGGTGAAATTCACCCTCGACAAGATGGCGCGAGGCGGGATCTACGACCACTTGGGCTACGGCTTCGCGCGCTATTCCACCGACGCGCGCTGGCTGATCCCTCACTTCGAAAAGATGCTCTACGACAACGCCCAGCTGGCAGTCGCCTACCTCGAGGGCTTCCGCGCGACGCAAGAGCCGATGTTCCGGCGCGTCGCCCAAGAAACCCTCGACTACGTCCTGCGCGTCATGACCGATCCCGAGGGCGGCTTTTACTCGGCCGAGGACGCCGACAGCGAAGGGGAAGAGGGAAAGTTCTACGTCTGGACCTTCGAGGAGCTGAGCGAGGTCCTGACCCGCGACGAGCTCGATCACTTCTGCCGCGTCTACCAAGTCGCGCCCGGCGGCAATTTCGAGCACGGAACGAATAACCTTAGCCTAGCGGCGGAATTCGGCTGGGCCGAGAAAGACCACCCGCTGCTCCGCTCGGCGAGCGAGAAGCTCTTCCAGATCCGCGAGGCCCGCGTGCATCCGCACAAGGATGACAAGATCCTCACCGCCTGGAACGGCCTGATGGTCCGGGCCTTGGCGATGGGCTGGCAGGTCTTGGGGGATCGGCGCTATCTCGACGCGGCCCATCGCGCGGCGGCCTTTTTGAAAACGAAGCTCGCGCCGCAGGGCGATCTCTTGGCCCGCTACCGCGACGGCGAGGGTCGCTTCGCCGCGCGCCTCGACGACTACGCCTATCTGATCCAGGGCTTGATCGAGCTCTACCAGTGCGACTTCCGCCCCGAGATCCTGAGCTGGGCCCTCGACCTGCAACGGCGGCAGGATGCCAAGTTTTGGGACGCGGCCGGCGGGGCCTACTTCTTCACCGACGGCAGCGACGCGAGCCTCTTGGTGCGTGGCAAGGAGGGCTCGGACGGCGCCCTGCCCAATGCCAACGCGGTTGCCGCCGCCAACTTGCTGCGGCTCCACGACCTCACCCTGGATGCCGCCTATCGCGAAAAGGCGCTCAAGACCCTAGAGGTCTTCGCCCCGACCGCGGCCGAGTTTCCCTCCGCCTTCGGGACCTTGCTCTTGGCCTACGATTACCTGACCGATCTCTCCAGCGAGCTCGCGGTTTTGGAAGGGAAGGCAGGGGAGGGCGCCGGCTTTTTCGCGAAGCTGCGCGGCGGTTTTTTCCCCAACCACGTCGTCGCCTCCGCCGTGGAGTCCGCAGATTTTCCGCCGCTCTTGCAACACCGCAAGGCCCAGGGCGGCAAGACCACTTACTACCTCTGCCGAGACCATGCCTGCCGGGCGCCCACGCAGGACGGGGAGGAAATCCTGGCCCAGCTCTCCGAGTGCGCGCGCTACGATTTGGCAGGTCCGTCGGATTAAGCCCGGAGGGATTCTCGCCCCCGCCTCGGCGGGGCGCTTGTGGCCTGGATTCCCCAGAAGGCCTTCCAACGAAAGTAACTGCCATCTAACTTATTGAAAATATTAAATATTTAATGATTTCACTCAGGCGATCTTGGCCCGGGTTTTGCTTATCTTAAACCCCGGCATGGGCACCGCCGCGAAATCCCTTCATTCCACTCCCGCCATCGAGGAATTCCTGGGCTACGATTCCAGGGGTCAAGCCGTGGTCTTGCGCCGCAGCTCCGAACACCCCGGAGATCCCGCGCCGGCCCCCGAGCCCGCTGAAAAGAAATCCGAGTTTCGCCTCGCTTCGTCCACCGGAGACCGTTCGGCCACGGCTGGCGGCCTGGGTTTCTTTTCGGAGTTCCAAGAGGTCCGCAAGCGGCTTAAGGCCCAGGGATTGTTGAAGCGATAATGGAGTTTGGGAAAATTCAGCTCTCTTCTCGAGGGATGTCTGCGTGAGAATCGACCTCCAGCCTTTTTGAATTTAGCAAATGTAAAATTTGCAAAAAAATCAATAAAGACAAACCGAGCCTTCGCGCCGAGGCGCATTTTCCCAGAGTTTTCGCGGGATTTTTTTTGGCATGACTATTGCTCTACGACTCCTGATTAAAGGAGATTCGTCATGCTCAAAAAATCCATTCTAACCGGTGTCGTTGTGTTTCAAGCCGTCTTGGCTGGAACCGTGGCCAGCGCCGCAGAGTTTAACGTCAGCAACGGCCAACAGTTTCGAGATGCCTTGGCCCAGGCCGCCGACAACGATCAAGACGACGTGATCAATATGGCGGAGGGCGTGTATGCCCCCGAGGGGAATATCTTCGAGTACCTCGCGGACGCCACGGCGAACTCCGAAGAGAATTTTAAGCTGACCATCCAGGGCGCAGGCGCCGATAGCACGGTATTTGACGGCGGCGACGCCTCGGCCATCCTCTTCCTTTCGTCGTTTTTGCTTGCGAACGATGCGAATGTGCGCTTCGAGGTCCGGGACGTCGCCTTTCAAAACGGCTATGTCGGAGACTGGGACGGCGCAGGGCTCGCCGCGCTCACTCGATCGGGAAGCATCCTGGTCGAGCGCGTGAAGTTTTTCGACAACGAGGTGACGGCCGACGATTGGTGGGGCGGCGGCTTGGATGCCTATTCCGAAACCGGCGCCATCACCCTGAGCCGATCCTATTTTTCCGGTAACAGGGCCGGTCACGGCGGCGGCGCCAGCCTGACTTCCCTCGGCGGGGAAATACTCGCGGTCAACAACATCTTCGAAGGCAATACCGCGAACGGCGACGGTGGCGGCCTGCAGATCGGCCACGTGGATCCCGACGGGCAGAACATCGCGGTCGTGAACAACACCTTTTTCAATAACGCCGGCGGCGAAGGCGGCGGCGCCCTGGTCTTCGGATCCGGAAATCTGGTGGCCAACGTCTACAACAACATCTTCCAGGCCAACCAGGCCCCGGCTGGGGACGACTTGTTCTATTACGACGAGGTCGGCGGCGGCCTCCTGAGCTTCACGATGAACGTCTATTCGAACCTGGTGGGCCCCGTCGCCGACAACTGCGGCGACGGCAGTTGCCAGACTCGGATCAACCGGGGCGAGAGCATCGGGGGCGACGCGCTGTTTGCGGACCCTTCCAACGACAACTTCGAGTTGCTTCAGAACTCGCCGGCTGTCGACGCGGGTTCCGTTTCCGCTCCGGGCTTGCCGGCCGAGGATTACGAAGGCAACCCCCGCCAATTCGGCACCGGGCCCGACATGGGAGCGCTGGAATCGGAATTCAGCTTGTCCGTCAGCGAGCCGAATCCGGAAATCGGCGGAGGCGGTTGCGCCCTGGCCCCGGTCGGCGCGGCCTCTTCCGGCATGGCTTGGTGGACCGCGATCTTGGCGTCGTTGCTCGGCCTGCGCTTCAGGAGGCGTTAAGAGAAGTTGTGGCTCTTTATTTAGGCCGCCCTACCCAATTTCGGGTAGGGCGGCCTTTTTCTGAATTTGCTTTAACCCGCCGTGGTCTGAACAGAGGATCCTGATATGAAATTCAAGAAACCGCTTTTAGGAACCGTCCTTGCCTTTCAAGCCTTCCTTGCCGGAAACACGGCATGGGGAGCCACTTTCAATGTCAACACCAGCCAGGAACTACGGGACGCCTTGGCGCAGGCCGCCGGCAATAGGCAGGACGACCTTATCCTCATCGGCGAGGGAACTTTCCTTGCGGGCGGCACCCCATTCTCCTACAACGCGGACAATATCCTCAACGACTCGGAAGATTTCGACCTGACCCTCCAAGGCGCGGGGGTGGAAAACTCGATTCTGGACGCCGAAGGCCTCGGGCCGGTGCTGACGATCGCTTCCAGCTTTAAGTTTGACGACAATGACACGACGATCCGAGTTTCGGGACTGACGTTTCAGAACGGAGACGCCGCGGACACGGGAAGTGGCGGCGGGCTTACGGTTTCGGCCAATGAGGCGGATATCGTCGTCGAACAGGCGCAATTTTTGAATTGCGACGCCGGGCTTAGCTTCGGAGGAGGAGCACAGCTGTATACGGCTCAAGGCGAAATTCGCCTGGACCGGTCGTTCTTTTCCGGCAATGCCGGGGAGGGCGGGGCGGGCGCCTCCTTGCTTTCCGCCCTCGGCAAGATTGTGGTCGCCAGTAACATCTTCGCCTCCAACGCTTCCAAGAATCATGGCGGCGGACTATTTGTCGGCCAAGAGGACGATTCGGGTTTGGAAATAAACGTCGTTAACAACACTTTCTTCGGAAACTCGGCGGTGGAAAACGGAGGAGGCCTCTACTTGACGGCCTCGGACGATCAAGTCTCCAACGTTTATAACAATTTGTTCAGCGAAAATGTCGCGGGCGCGGGAAGAGACCTTTACTATTTCGAGAGCAACGCGACCGGACCGGCCTTCACCTTGGGCCTGTACCACAATGTTCTCGCGGATATCGCCGATAACTGCCAAAACGGCGCCCTTTGCCAGCCGAGGATCATGCAGGCCGCCAACATGGCGAGCGGCCCATTCCTTCTGGATCCCGCCAACGGGAACTTCGCTCTGTCCGACGACTCGCCGGCGATCGACGCCGGCAGCGCCTCGGCGCCCGATTTGCCGGCATTCGATTTCGCGGGCAACGCACGCTCGCGGGGGTCCGCGCCCGATATCGGCGCCCTGGAGTCCGAGCCGGAACTTCCCGCGGCGGAAGTCCCGTCAAACGGCGGGGGTTGTAGTTTAGGCATGGGAAAATCTTGGGGCGAAGGGGTTACCCTAGGCGGACCGTTTATCGCCGGCCTCTATACTGTCCTGCGCCGGCGTAAAAAATAAATGACGGCGCGCACGCGTTGCAAAATTCGGGATTAGGTTCAATGGACCGCCAGGCTGGCATTTTGAAGGAGCGTGACGGCGAAAGGAGCGCCTAATTTTGCGAAGGACTGGACGATCGTCGGCTGAAACGGCCCCTTAGGCCTCGCCAAGTAGCACCTCGGCTTGAAATCGGGATTCTGTATCATACCCAACAAGGGCTTTCCAAAACGAGGGTTGTCCCGGTATTTTTCGGCATACTGGGCCAGCAAATGGAAATGCCCTTCCGTGCCTCCCTCGTTGATCGCGTGGAGCGCCCAAAAGCTCCCATTTGCGGCGATGCCGACGAAGGCGAAAAATACTTCCTCGTTTCCATTGCCGGCCAATGCGACGAGTAAGTCCCTGACATTGAAGTAACCAAAATCGGCTAAATTGCATAGGAACGGCAAATAGGCGTTGGGCTGCTC
>JADYZQ010000229.1 GCA_020853015.1 Deltaproteobacteria bacterium | reverse complement strand
TGCCGGCGGCAGCGCGCAAGGTAGGCCGCGGCGTCCAGCGCCGGGTCGAGGTAATCCGGCCCCAAGCGCCGCAAAAAGGCGTTGTCGCCGCCCTCCGGATCCGCGCTCAGCGACAGCGTCCCAAAGCGCCGCGCGTCCTGATACGCCAGCACCGAGCCGTCGTCGAATTTCAATTTAAGATGGGTGTGCGCCTCGAAGCGCTCGGGAGGCCGGGGAAAGTAGGTGAGACGGCCGCTCATCCCCAGGTGAATCACCAGGGCCGCGCCGCACTCCGAACGGATCAGCAGGTATTTGCCCCGCCGCTCCAGGCGCCGGATGGGCCGGTCCGCCAGGGCCCGCCGGATCTGCGCCGGCCGGGTGGTCTCGACGGGGGCGAGTTTCGAAAAGTCGAGCCCCACCACTTGCTTTCCCTCCACCAGCCTCAGGCTGCGGAGGATGGTCTCGACTTCGGGCAATTCGGGCATGCTTCTTTTCTATAAGCCCGAGGGCCCCGCTTCAATCTATTTTGCCTTCCTTTGGATGCCGGGGTTGAGGCCCCGCTCGTGCACCAGCTCCAAGAGCGGATACCCGGAACCCAGGCGCTTGTTGATCGCCTCGAGGTAGCCCCGCATCTCCGCGCGCTCGAGGAAGAGCTCGGGGTGCAGGCTGTGGATCCGGTAGCGCCCCTCGGCCAGGCTGAAGCCGAACTGTAGCAGAAACTCCCCCGAGCTGCTGTAGAACGACCACTCGATCTCCCGCGAGGCCTCGTCGAAGCGCTGGAAGACGTCCAGCACCGGGCTTAGGTCCTCGAAGGTGAGGGCGATCTGACGGGGGCCCTGTGGGCGCTCCCGCGTCTCGGGGAAGGGCGGGGGGTGCGGCGATTGGCGGCGGATTTCGTCCAGGCGCTCCCGCCGGCGCTGCGAGACCAGCTCGGCCAAGGCCTGGAATTTAGGTGGTTGGGTCATGGTTGCCTCCTTGTGGCCATACATTACATGGCACATAAGTTACAAACAGCATGCCAATAACCTTGTGGATAAAATTTTCCTTACAGAATGATTTCAGAAGCTTAGCGTCTGTGGATAAACTGGGGATTTCTCAGAATGAAAAACGATTTTGAGAAATTCTCAAATTGGCGTGGGTTTTGGGGGGCTAAAGCGGGCCGACGTCGCCATTTTCGCGGATTTTTTCATCCTCGTAGGGGGCGGCCCAGCGGCGGTAAAACTCCTGCGTGACGCAGTTCAGCACCCCCATGATTTCATTGATGGTTGAGTATTTTTTTCCCTTGGCCTCGAGGTAGCTCAAGAGCTGCCGGGTGATCAGGTAATTGAGCTCTCCGGCGTCGCCGGGGCGGGGGTCTTTGTCGAGTTTTTGACGCTGTTCCGGCTTGATGTAGGGCATGGCCGCTCCTCAAGAAGAAAGACTTGGTCGCGATTTCGCTTTGGCGTAGCTTGCCAGCATGACGCATCCCGAGCAAGCCATTCAATATATCCACACCAACTTCGAACGCTTCATCCGGGAATTGTCCGAATACGCGACGATCCCCTCGGTGAGCTTCCCCGGCTACCCGCAGGAGCCGCTGAACGAATCCGCCCAATGGACCGCGCGCAAGATGAAAGACGCAGGCCTCGAGCACGTCGAGATCCTCCAGATCCCCGGCGCGCCGCCCTTCGTGGTCGGCGACTGGCTGCACGCGCCCGGCGCGCCGACCGTCCTGCTCTACGCCCACCACGACGTGCAGCCGCCGGGCCGCCCCGAAAAGTGGCTCTCGCCGGCCTTCTCGCCCCAGCGCCGCGGCGACCGCCTCTACGGGCGCGGCGTGGTCGACGACAAGGCGGGGGCGCTGATGCACCTCTTCGCCCTCGAGGCCTATTTGAAGACCTCCGGCAAGCTGCCGGTCAACGTGCGCTTCCTGATCGAAGGCGAGGAAGAGACGGGCAGCGAGCACCTGGGTGAATTCGTCCGCCGCTACAAAGACCGCCTCAAGGCCGACGTGATGGTCCTGACCGACACGGCCAACCTCGACCTCGGCCTGCCTTCGCTCACCTACCGCCTGCGCGGCTTGGTCGACGCGATCGTCGAGGTGCGCACGCTGGACCATCCGGTGCACAGCGGGATGTGGGGCGGGCCCACGCTCGACGCGCTCAGCGCTCTCAACCGGATCCTCGCGCGGCTCACGACGGAGGACGGCAAGATCGCCATCCCCGACTTCTACGAGGGCATCCAGCCCGTGGTCGGCCTCGAGAAGGAACGGCTGCGCGCCTTGCCCTTCGAGGAGAAGAAATTTTTAAAAGAGGTCGGGGCCGTCGAGTCGCTGCAGCTCGCCGGCGAGCGCGACTTCAGCGTCTACGAGCGCATCTGGTGCCGGCCCGCCTGCGCGATCTTGGGCATCGACGCGCCGCAGGTCGCCAAGACCAGCAACCAGATCGTCGAGTCGGCCCGCGCGAAGGTCTCGATTCGTATCGTCAGCGGGATGGATCCGGAAAAAAGCCGGCAACGGCTCTGCGATTTCCTAAAACAAGACCCGCCCTACGGCGCCCAGGTCACGGTGAAGCCCGGCACGGCGGGGCGGCCCTGGAAGGTCGACCCGGTGGGGCCCGCCTACGAGGCCGCGGCCCGGGCGCTGAAGAAGGGCTTCGGCCGCGACGCGGTCTTCATCGGTTGCGGCGGGTCGATCCCCTTCGTCGAGCCGTTGACCCACGAGTTCGGCGGCATCCCGGCCCTGCTGATCGGCCTCGAGGACCCCTTCTGCAACGCCCACGGCGAGAACGAAAGCCTCTACCTCCCGGATTGGAAGAAGGGGATGGAGTCGGCGGTGTGGCTTTTTTCGGAACGAATCGTCTAGCCTGTTTATCAAGCTCATTGGGAGGATCTATGAAGCACACCCGAGTCTTTCTCACGCTGTTCAGCATCCTGGCCTTAGGCGGCCTCGCCGCCTCCGAAGGGCTGGCCAAGTCCGTCGAGCCGAAAGAAGAGACCTACCAGGCCCCCAAGCAGGGCAAACAGCGCCTGGCTTACTGCTACGAACCCGACAAGGGCTGCGGCAAAAAGGCGGCCGACGCCTGGTGCAAGACCAAGGGCTACAAAACCGCCAAGGAGTGGAAGGTCTTGGAGCAGAACGGACGCAAGGTGAAGGCCACCCGCTACATCGGCAGCGAGGGGACCTGCCGCGCGCGCGGTTGCCATACCTTCGAGTCGATCACCTGCCGCATGGGGCCGCCGACTTTCTTTTAGCCCGCTTTCCGTTGCGCTTTAATCGTTGTCGTGGGCCTCCTCGCCCTTAGGGTTCGCCTCCGGACCGCGGACCTCTCCCCCCGGCTCCGCCTTGCCTCCGCCGGGTCCGATATGGGCTTGTGCGGCTCCGTATTGGTAGACCAGGGCCCCGCCGCTGTGCCCCACCTGTAGGGATAGGCCGGCTACCGCCAAGAGACCCAGGACCGAGGCAGTCCGTGCGGCGGCTCCCAATTTATCCTTCCGAATCAGGCTGGCCCCGCCGCTCAATATCAGGGTGAGACCGGAGGCCCAAAAAAAGACATCAGCCTTTTCCTCGTGCTCTTCAACGACCGTTTTGACGACGACCTTCTCGACCTTTTCCTCGTCGTTCTCCCCAGTTTGGAGCGCCACATAGGCCGAGGCAAAGAGTATCAGGTGAAAGAAGGCGACGATGGCCCAGCTCTTTTCGGAAAACCAGCCGCGCCAGATGCCCACCGCGAAGGCGATGGCGAGGAGGGGCAGGAATATCGCCAGCCCCAAGGGGAGGTGGACCAGGGCGGGGTGCAAGGGAAGGTTTGACATGGGGAACTCCTTTGAAGAGATATTTCGGCATCCGATAGGGGCCGAATTTCCAATTTATAGTTAAGTAAAGGGATTTCCCATGACCTTCGTCATGAGCCGGAGGCGAGGGAAAAGTTCTCGGCCTTCTTAATGGAAGCCCTCCTCTTGTCCCTTCTTTGTTATATTTTTTCCTTCCCCAATTAGTAACTGATCGGTTACTATCTTGCATGGCAATAGAACTGCCTATTGCGGCCCTTCAATATAAATTATGGTCCCAAAATCCGCTCCCTACGACGTTCTCATCCTCGGGGCCGGGCTCTCCGGCCTGGCCACCGCTTATTACCTTAAGAAGACCCGACCCGAATGGAGCATCTTGGTGGTCGAGCGCTCCGGCACGGCCGGGGGCCTGACCGGCAATTGGATCGACCACCGCTTCGGCCCCGACAAGAAGCTCCAGATGCCGATGCACATGGTGTTCCGGCAGAAGTACAAGAACCTGCTCAAGC
>JADYZQ010000228.1 GCA_020853015.1 Deltaproteobacteria bacterium | reverse complement strand
TCCCCTCGCTGAGATCGCATTGATAAATGTAATAAGGCTTTACGCGCAGGGCCAACAGCTCTTGCATGAGCTTTTTCATGATCAGCGCATCGCTGTTGATTTTCCTCAGCAAAACGCTCTGATTCAACATGGGGATACCACCGTCGACAAGCCGGTCGCAAGCGATTTTTACCTCCGGGGTCAGCTCGTAGGGGTGATTGAAATGCGTCATAAAATACAGGGGTTTGAACAGCTTGAGGGTGTCGACCAGCTCGTCGGTGATGCGCATGGGCAAAACGCAGGGGATCTTGCTGGCGATCCTCAGGATCTCGACGTGGGGGATGGCCCGGATCCGGCCCAGGATCTCGACCAGCATGGCCTTGCCCATCATCAGGGCGTCTCCGCCCGAGACGATGACGTCCCGGATCTCCCGGTGCGAGGCGATGTAGTCGCAGATCACGTCCACCTCGTTGCGCTCCTTGTGCCCCTCCTTGTCGAGGACGAAGCGGCGGCGGGTGCAGAAACGGCAGTACATCGAGCAGACCCCGGTGATCGTGACCAGGACGCGGTCGGGGTAGCGGTGGACAACGTTGGGGACGGGCATGTCGGCGTCCTCGGCCAGGGGGTCGTTCATCTCGCCCGGCTCGAGGTGCAGTTCGGCCTCGGTGGGGATGCTCTGCAGGCGGATCGGGCACTCGGGGTTGGCGGGATCGACGAGCGACAGGTAGTAAGGCGCGACCGCGAACTTGTACCTGGGCAGGGTCTTCCGGATGCGCGCGATCTCGTCCTCGCCGAGCGGCAGGATCTCGGCCAGCCGCTCCGGCGTGGTGACGGTGTGTTGGAGCTGCCACTTCCAGTTGTCCCAGTCCGAGCGCGGGACTTCCCGCCAAGGCGTGAAGCGCTGGTAATAGAGCGGGTTCGTATTGTCGCAATAGGGCAGTCGCATAGAGCCTCCAAAAGGCCCCCACTCCTCGGCTCCTCCCGGCGAAACGCCGCGCGCGGCGCCCGCCCTCAACCCTGGAAAAACTCCCTTAAGGCCGCATGCCGGCGCAGCAGGTCGAGCGTGTCCTCGGCATGCCCCTCGGCGTAGCCGTTCCCCATGATCAGCTCGACGTCGCGCCCTACCCCTTCGGCCGATAGCACGGCCCGGCTGAACCGGGTCGCCATGTTGAAGAACAAAACCTTGCCCCCCGGCCGCGCCGCCAAGATCGCCGCCGTTTCCGTCTCCGGGGCGTTGCAGGCGTTGACGACCAGGTCGAATTGCGGGGCCCCCGCCGCGCGCAGGGCCTCGAGAAAATCCAGGGGCCTTTGGGCGTCGGCCCGAAGCGTCCTGGCGAAGACCCCCAAGGCGGCGGCGCGCGCCAAGGCGGGCTCCGAGACATCCGTCGCCCACAGGGAGAGGGAAGACGGAGCCAAGCTTTGAACCGCCGCATAGGCGCAAAGAACCCCGGACTTCCCCGCCCCCAAGATCAAGACGCGGTCGCCCGCCCCGGCGATCCTTCGAAACCAGGCCGGGGCCCCGCAGACATCCAGCGCCGCCAAGGCGGCCGGCTCCGGCAGGTCCTCCGGCATCCGCACCGCGGGCGAGGAGGCGAAGAGGACAGCATGACCCTCGACCGCGATTTGGCCGCTGTCGAGTCGCACTTGAAGAATTTTCTCCAAGTGCAGCGGGGTCAAGGTCAAGCTGACCAAGCTGGCGACGCGATCGCCCGGATGAAAGCGCGCGGGCGCCCTGGGCCCCAGCTCGACGACCTCGCCCAAGAGCATGCCCCCCGAACCGGTGACCGGGTTCTGCATCTTGCCGCGTTCCCGGACGATGCGCAGGACCTCCGCGGCAACGCCCCCGGGGTCCTCGCCGCAGCTCCGGCGCAACTGCCGTAGGGAGGCCGAGTCGAGATTCAGGCGCGAGACCCGCAGGAGCGTCTCGTCGGCATAGAGCGGCAGTCCCGGATCGAGTCGATCGGCGGCCTGAGGCAGCGCCCCTTCCGGCGCCAGGACCCTTAGGGTCCCCAAGGGGTTGTCCCCGGGGCGGACCGAGGGCTGCACGTTTCGGCGCAGGGCTTCCATGTCCCCAGTGTAGCACTTCAAGGAATAGCGGATAACCCCCCAGGATAACTTTATTTTTTGACAAAGCGCGGCATGAAAATCGAGGCCTTAGGGTTTGGGGGCGAAGGCGGCGTCCCGCAACTGAACCACGGTCTCCAAGTTCATGGTCTGAGGAAAAAAGTCGATGGATTGGACCCAATCCACGGCGTAGCCGGTCTTTGCCAAGACCTGGAGGTCCTTCTTTAAAGCGGGGGGATGGCAAGAGACATACAAGATCGCGGGGGGCCGTCGCTTGCGAAAGACCGGCAGGCAGTCCTCGGCGCCGCCCCGGGGCGGATCGAGAAGCACCAAGTCGAAGCGTTCTCCCGCCTGAAAGAGCCGCTCGGCGGTCTTGGCGGCCTGGCCCTGGCGCCATTGCACCCTGCCTTCCTTTTCCGAACGGCGGCTGCCCTCTTCCACCGCTCGGGAATTGGACTCCACCGCCACCCAATCGATTCCGGGGAGGGCGAGGGGAAAGCTTAAGTTGCCGCTGCCGGCGAAGAGCTCGAGGACGCGTCTCGGCCGCAGCGCCGCGAGGGCCCCTTGCAGGACCTCGATCAATCGCTGGTTCGCCTCCGGATTGACTTGCAGGAAGCTCCGCTCCTCGCCGTCCTGGCGGATCTCGACGGAGCCGTCCTCTTGCAAGGTCAGCTCGAAGGTGAGGGACGCCGGTTTCTTCGGCCCCTGCAGGGCGGCCTGCGCCCGCCTTTTAATTTCGGGGAGCTTGGCGTTGAGCGCGGGATCGGCGATCCGGCAGGCCTCGACGGGCACGACCTCGCGGCTTCGGTGCGCGTAGAAGCCGACTTCGCCCTTCGGCCCGACGTGAAGCTGGATGCGGCGCCGATAATGCCAGTGCTTCGGCGAGGGAATCGGCGGACGGATCTTTTCGGGAGGAACGATCCGGGCGAGGGTCGCGGCAAGCCACCGCTGCTTCTCCGCGAGCTGCCGGCCCTCGCTGATGTGCTGGAGCTGGCAACCACCGCAACGGCCGAAATAGGGACAGGGCGGCGTCACGCGGTCGGAGGAGGACTCCAGCAAGGCTGCCTGCGGCGAAACCTGCCAGGTCTCGCCGGGGATGGAAAAGGGCACCATCGCCTTCTCTCCATCGACAAGGCCGACACCGCGGCCCCCGTCGTCTAGACCCTCGATTAGGACGGTTTTGGGCTTCATCGGAATATTCCTTGCTTCAAAAAGAGTCGCAGGGATATCGGAAATTTGCAGCGGAAGGAAGCTCCATGAACGCCCCTAAGCCCACCCCCTTAAGTCAAGCCGGCGATGCCGACTTGGCCCCCGTCCGCGGTGTCTGCCTCGACATCGACGAGACCCTCTCCACCCACGGCAAGCTGACGGCCGAGGCCTATGCCGCGCTGTGGTCCTTGAAAGCCGCGGGCTACTTCGTCGTGCCCGTCACGGGCCGGCCCGCGGGCTGGTGCGACCATTTCGCGCGCTTTTGGCCGGTGGACGCGGTGGTCGGCGAGAACGGGGCCTTCACCTTCTTCATGAAGAACGGCGTCCGCTCGCGGATCGACACGCCGGGCGTCTCAAGCGATCCCAAGAAAGGCTTAGAAAAGCTGGAAGAAAAAATCCTCGCGCGCTTTCCGCACGCAAAATGGGCCTCCGACCAGGCCTATCGCGAGTACGACCTCGCGATCGACTTCTGCGAGGACGTGCCGCCCTGGCCCCGCGAGGAAGTCGACGCCCTGGTGAGGCTCTGCGAGGCCGAAGGGGCCCACGCCAAGGTCTCCAGCATCCACGTCAACGCCTGGTTCGGCAACTACGACAAGCGCCGCGGCTTGGAACATTGGCTGAAGTCGGGGGCCCCGGGCATCGCGGAGACGGCCCAAGCCCCAACCTGGGGCGAGTGGCTGTTCATCGGGGACTCGCCCAACGACGAGCCTCTGTTCGCGAGTTTCCGTTTCAGCGTCGGCGTCGCCAACCTCGCGCGCTTTCTCGACCGTTTGAAGCATCCGCCCACTTGGATCACCTCCAAGGAAAGCGGCGCCGGGTTCGCGGAGATGGCGGAAAGGCTCATTCGACTAAAAAGATAATGGGAGGGCTTATGAAGAAGATTCTCGTCGCGGCGTGTCTCGTTCTTTCGGCCTTGCTGGGCCCGGCGGGCGCCCAGGCGCTCACCAAGCCCAAGGCCTCCGGCTCCCTCGACTCCTCCGAGGTCGCCTTCGGCCTGAAAGAGGCCCTCTTCCTCGCCGCGAAGAACGCGGCCGGCCTGGCTTCGCAGGTCGACGGCTTCTACAAGAATCCCGCCATCTTCATCCCCTTCCCGCCCGAGGCCAAGGCAATGAAGAACACCCTCGAAACGGTCGGTCTCAAAAAACCCGTCGAAGACTTCGTCAAGACGCTCAACCGCGCGGCGGAAGAGGCGGCGAAGAAGGCCGCCCCCATCTTCTTACAAGCGATCAAAGAGCTGACCATCCAGGACGGCTACCAGATCCTGCGCGGGCCCGACGACGCCGCCACGAGCTACCTGCGCCGCAAGACCTCCTCGCGCCTGAGCACCGCCTTCCGCCCGGTCGTGCGCAAGGCCATCGCGAAGGTCGGCGTCACGAAATACTGGACCCCGCTCGTCAAGCGCTACAACCAGATCCCCTTCGTCCAGCGCGTCAACCCCAACCTGGACAGCTACGTCACCGAGCGGGCGATCTCGGGCCTCTTCAAGCTGATGGCGAACGAGGAGCGGAAGATCCGCCGGGATCCCGCCGCCCGCGTCACCGACATCCTGCGGCGGGTCTTCGGATCCTAATTTATATAAAATCAAATGATTACATTAACTTATGACTGAACGCAAAGAATTTTCTATTTTCAAGATTACCATTTTTGAAAAATTGCAAAACACCATTTAGCAATTTCTCTCAACATGGTACGATAAATAACAAACTTAAGACTCCAAAGGGGATACCATGAAAAATTTAATTGCCGAAATTTCCCTGGATAAAAACAACCGCCTAGCTCTGGGAAAAGTCTTAAAGGGAAAAACCGTTTCTTCCTTTGAAATTTACGAAGTCGAACAGGGCTATTTGCTGAAGCCAAAAGTTTCCATTCCTGCGGAAGAGGTTTGGGTCTTCAAAAATCCCCAAGTTAAACAAAGTTTGCAACGCGGCCTCTCCCAACCAGCAACACACAATCTGGGATCCTTCGCAAAATTTGCGGAGGAGGAATGAATTTCTCATTGCGATTCACCGATGAGGCCAAAAACAATCTTGAGGAATTAAAAAAAAATCCCGGCGAGGAAAAAATCCTTAAAGCTGTCTTTAAAACATTGGGGTTGATGGAAACCAATCTGCGGCATCCCGGCTTGCACACTCACAAATATCAATCCGTCTCTGGACCTAATGGCGAAGAGATATTTGAGGCCTATGTGCAAAACCGAACACCGGGAGCCTATCGGATATTTTGGTATTACGGCCCCGAGAAAAATCAAATTTCGATAGTCGCGATTACTCCTCATCCATGAAAAATTTAATAATCATCTTGGGAGTTATTTTTATAAGCTTGATATTTTATTGCCAGTTACCGAGGATTGGCAACCTAGATACTAGCGATCGAATCAATAACACTCTTTTATTCTCAACAATCATAGTGATCGCCTGGTATACAATCGAAACGAATTTATTGAGAGCCGCAACAGTCAAAAATACCGAAGTATCGATTTCACCAAAATTCGCGATAGAATACATTGGCGATAATAAGTTGAAAGTTTCTAATATTGGAAATGGAACTGCTCTCAACATTAAATTCAAGAAATTAATCTTTGAGCCAAATAAGGCTCTGAAAGCAGAAATTGACCCAATTCAATATCTTGAAGCTGGCCGTACAATGGAAGCAATACTCCAATTCAACATGGGTGACAGCACACTCCCCTTCGGCGCCAACTTAGATCCCAAATACCTACAGACTGAACAAAGTATCGACATTTGTCATGAAGATATTTTGCATAATAAAATAAGCCAGAAATGCACTTTCGGAAAGAAAGGCACGACCATTGCCGGCACATCTTGATATAGCCGGCACTTCCAACATCCCCCACCAAAAAACACTGTCGAATTTCTTCCTTGCTTGGCAATGGACCCACAATTATTCAAAAAGAGGATGCCGAGTAACGCTTCCTTATCAGGAGTAAATCCATGAAACGACAACACGCTATTTTCCGAAATATTATTACCACCATAGGCCTTGCCATATTGACTGCCAACCTCGGCGCCTGCAGCAGCGGCGACGCCGTCCCCGGCAAGGGTATCGACGACGCCGTCCAGTCCTTCGACGACGGCTTCACCGCCGTGGGCGACGGCCTCGAGGCGGTCTTCACCGGCGAACCCTCCGCCCTGCGCGCCGTCAAGGCGGCGACCTTCGACGGCTTGGCCTTCGACTGCGAGGCCGGCGGCACGGGGACGGTCTCGGGCACCACCACCGGCGACGCCTCGACCGGGACCTTCGACCTCGAAATGAGCTTCCAGGGTTGCAACGGAATGACCGGCACGGTCGGCTTCGGCGGGGACTACGTCGACGACGGGACCGACCTGCAGCTGGACATCGACTTCAACGCCGGCAGCTCGCTGGCCAACGACACGCTCAGCAGCACTTTGGGCTGCTCGGTCTTTTTCCGCGACCTGCTCCTCGACGTCACCTCCGCCCCCGACGTCCCCGAGGCCACGGGCACGGTCTTCGGCGCCTTCCGCGGCAACTGCGTCGAGCCGGGCGGCAACGTCATCGTCGACTGCAGCTGGGACAACCTCGACTTCAACGACAACGACCTGCTGGCCTCCAACTGCATCTGTTCGGGCGAGGGGTGTTGAGATCGGGTTTTGGATATTCTCTAGAAATGGCGAAAGCCGCCGAAGCGGCGCCGTAGCTCGCGACCTTTTTCCAACCAGCGGATGCCGGAGCCTCGGTTTGCGCGGCCGATACGGGCGACCTTCAAGCCTCGCCGCCGGGCGTAGTCCCCGAAGGCCTGTTCCGCGCCCGCGCGCAGGGTAAACAGCAGCTCGTAATCTTCTCCGCCCTCCAGCACCGTCCGCAAAACATCGAGCCCGGCCTTTTCGCAAAGTCCGGCAAAGCCCCTGGGATGCGGCAGGGCCTCCACTTCGACCTCGAAACCGACGCGGGAGGCCTTGGCGACATGCCCTAAGTCCCCGGCCAGGCCGTCGCTTATGTCGATCGCCGCGCCGACTTCGCCGAAGGCCGCTAAATCCCTCCCCCACTCCAAGCGCGGCGTCGGCAATAGCAGGCGGCGCCGGATTGATGCCGGGACGCTCTTTCTCCCGCGCTCGGCCCGCCAGGCCAGGGCCGCACCCCCGAGCTCGCCGGTCACCCACAGGCTGTCGCCCGGGCGGGCCGCGCCGCGCAGCAGGGGCGGGCGCCGCGTCTCCCCGAGCAGCGTCACCGCGATCGTCCACCCCCTTGGAGAGCGATTGGTGTCGCCGCCGACGACGGGACAGGAAAATCGCCGCGCCGCGCGGGCCAGGCCGCGGTACAGGGCCTCGACTTCGCTAAGCCGCGCGCGTTTGGGCAGGCCCAATCCGATCACGGCGCCGAGCGGCTCGCCGCCCATCGCCGCG
>JADYZQ010000227.1 GCA_020853015.1 Deltaproteobacteria bacterium | reverse complement strand
TTGAGGGACGAACCTCCCGTTGAAATCCCGCGATCGCCTCGCCGGCCTTCCTGGAGAGAGGGCGGGCCTCGTTCGATTTTCAGTCGGCCGAAGGCTCGCACCGTCGCGGCTTGGGTCTAGGCCGCGGTTTCCTCCTTTGGGGCACGAATCATGCCGGCGCGATCCTGCGGCGCCAAGGGCCGCGAATCCCTCGCCTTCGGTCCGCGCCTTCGAGGACTCGGCGGCCCTGAAGCCGAGGCCTCGATTTTGCAAAGAAGAGCGGCGTGAGTTTCGCGTCCCTGCGCCGCTATCCCTTGCTCCTGCCCGTCGCCGGTTTCGCCCTCGGTCTCTTGGCCGGCGCCCGCTGGGGCGGCCTCGCCTCGCTTGCCCCCGGGCTAGCCCTGGCCTGCGGGCTGGGATTGGCGATTCTTTCGCGTCCCTCGCGGGCGCCGGGCCTGGCCCTCCTGGCCTTCGGGCTGGGCTGGCTGAGGGTCGGCGCCGCCCTGCCGCCCGAGGAGCGCCCGCCCTGGCGAGCTTGGTTGGAGAGCTCGGCAAAAATCGAGGCCCGCTGGCGCGTCGAGGCCTACCCGGCCTGTGTGCGCGGCCTCTGCCGCTTTCCGGCGCGGCTGCTCGGCTACCGGGAAGGGGAGACCTTTCACCCGCTCGAGCTGGGCCTCGCGGTGAAGGGAAGGGGCGAGCGTTTTCTCATCCCGGATCAGGTCTATCGCTCCACGCTGCGGCTGCGGCGCCCCCGGGGCTTTCGCAACCCGCACAGCTTCGACTACCCGCGCTACCTGCGCCTCGGCGGCGTCTCGGCCACGGCCTTCGTGGAGGATCTTTCCGCCGCCAAATTGGAAAGAGACGCGGTCCTTCCCTTGCGGCTGGCCGGGGCCTTGCGCCTACGGCTGCGGGAACGGATCCGCGAGGCCGTGCCCGAGGGACCGGCGCGCGGCGTCCTGGCGGCCCTCCTGCTGGGCGAGGAAGGGCTGCTGGACCCGGAGGTGGAAGAAGACTTCCGCCGCGCGGGTTTGACCCACGTCCTGGTCGTCTCGGGCCTGCACTTCGGGCTGGTGCTGCTCTTTTTCTACGGGCCGATCTATCTCCTGCTCGCGCTGCGGCGTCCCTGGGCGGAAGGGGGCGGGGCGCGGCGGGCGGCCCTGGGCCTCGCCTTGCCGCCGGCCTTCGGCTACGGCCTCGTCGTCGGGCTTACGCCCTCGGTATGGCGGGGCCTGGGGTTTTGCGCCGCGATCTTTCTGGCGGCGCTGTGGCGGGGCCGCCGGGACTTCACCGCCACGCTCCTGCTGGTCGCGGGACTCTTGTTGCTCCTCCACCCGCTGTGGATTTTTTCGCTTTCCTTCCAGCTCTCCTTCCTCTCGGTCGCCTCCCTGGCCTATTTCGGGCGGGTCTTCGCGGCCTGGTGGGAGAGCGCGGCCGCCCTTCGGCCTTGGATGCGGGGGAAATGGGCGCAGTGGGTCGCGACGAGCCTGTTCGCCTCCCTCGTGGCCAACCTCGCCCTGTTGCCGCTCTTGGGGAGCGCCTTTCACGAGGTGTCGCTGATCGCGCCGGCGGCCAATTTGGTCTTGGTGCCCTTTTTTGCCTCCTTTCTCCTGCCGGCGGAATTGCTGGCGGGGCTGGCGGATCTCCTGCACCCGCCCTGGGCGAGCCTGATCTTCGCGAAATTAGGCGCCTGGCTCGGCCCGGTATTGAAGGGGCTGGCCGTTCCGTCGCGATGGCGGCACGCGACGGCCTGGGTGGGACCCTGGAGTCTCTCGCATTGGGGCGCCTATCTTTTCTCGCTCGCCGCCCTGGCCTCGCTGGGGCGCCGGCGGCGCGCGGCCCTCTTCGCGGGCGTGGCGGGACTGGCCGGCGTCGCGGCCTGGGCGGGAGTCGGAGCGGAGGTGAGACCTCCGCGGCTCGCGCTTGCGATGCTGGATGTGGGGCAGGGCGAGAGCCTCCTGCTGCGGCTCCCGGAGGGGCAAGGCCTGGTGATCGACGGAGGCGGCTTTCCTTACAGCGATTTCGACGTCGGCGGAAAGGTGGTGATCCCCGAGTTGCTGGGCCGCGGCCTGCGGCGCCCGAGCGCCCTGGTCTTGACCCATCTCGACGCGGACCACTGGAAGGGATTGAAGTCCCTGGCCGCGCGGCTGGAGGTCGGGGAGTTCTGGGTCGGCGCCGGAAGCCTCGAGGACCCGGGCTTCGCGGCCTTGTCCGAGCTGCTGGCCGCCCGCGGGATTCCGCTTCGAATTCTCAGCCAGGGCCGGCGCTGGGCGATGGGCGGGGCCGAATTCGAGGTGCTGTGGCCGCCGGGGGAGTCCGCGCGGCGGCGCGGGCTTTCCGACAACGACCGCAGCCTGGCGCTGCGGGTCTGCCGGCGCGAGGTCTGCTTCCTTTTGACCGGGGACTTGGAGGCGGAGGGCGAGGCGGCCGTCGCCGCGGCGCTCGCGGGCCGAGACGTCCAGGTCTTGAAGGTGGCGCACCACGGTTCGGCGACCTCGACGGGAGTGGATTTTATGAAAGGCCTTCGGCCGCATTGGGCCCTGATCAGCGCGGGGGAGGGCAATCGCTACCGCCTGCCGCATGCGGCGGTCCTGCGACGGCTGACGGAATCCGGTGCGAGGCTGTTACGGACGGACAAGATGGGTCAGGTAGAGGTCGAGACGGACGGGAAGGAGGTCTTCGTCCGGGCTTTTATTGACGGGCCATCTCCCAGCCGCTGGTCCGCCATCCGAGCGGCGGCTTTCGAATCAGGGTCATGACGACCGGGACCTCGCTGCCGTCGGCGAGCTTGACCAGGAGGAAGCTGGTGGCGATGTCCTTTTGCAGCTCCTGCACGTCCTTGACCTCGACGCTGCTTACGGGATTGGCGGCGAAGGTGCTCTCTTTGTATTTTTTGCCGTACTTCTTGAAGAATTTCTGCGCGATCGAGGCGGTCTTGGCCTGGGAAGGCACCCGCCCGCCGCAGGCGGCGAGGCAAAGGGAGAGCGCGAGGAATAGTGGAAGAAGCTTTTTCATGCGGGGGAAGCTAAGCAGATAAGCTCCGGTGCGGCAAGGCTTATTGTGGGAACGGGAATGGCGCGGGCCCCTACGAGGCCCGTTTGCGGTGAAAATCCAGGATGAGCTCGACCAGCTCCCGCGTGATCCGCCCCGTCGCGCCCCAGATGACGTGCTGCTTGTACTGGAAATAGGGCATCTCGGTCTGGGCGTTGAAGAACTCGCCGCGCTCCAGCCTGAGGTTTTGCGGCGCGAGCAGGTGATCGAGGGGGACCTCGATGATCCCGGCGATCTCTTGCCGGTTGAGGCGGTACTCGTAGGGGTGGGGGATGATGCCCACGAAGGGTGTGATGTGGTAGCCGGTCGGGGTGACGAGCTCGTTCAATTCCCCCAGCACCTCGATACCCTCCGGGCGAATCCCCAGCTCTTCCTCGGTCTCCCGCAGGGCGGTGAATTGGAGATCGACGTCCTGAGGCTCCCGCATCCCTCCGGGAAAGGCGATCTGCCCCTTGTGCTCCCGGACCTCCATGCTGCGCTGGGTAAACAAGATCTGATATTGCCCCTTTTGCAAAAACAAGGGCACCAAGACCGCGGCCGGCGTCAGGTCGTTGACCGGGACGGGCTCTTTTTTGCGTTGCCTCAGGATGTGGGCGATGGTCTCGCGCATGGTGCATTTCCGTGGTTTAACGTTCTAGCGCGTTGGCCGGGGAGATCAAGTCGCTTTCGGCCGGTCCGGGATCCGACGCGCCCCCGGGCGCCAGTTCGCTGCGGGCGCGCTCGGCCTCGGTTTGGGCGACCGCCGTGGGGTTGAGTCCGCCGTTCAGGATCGTCGCCTCGGCCTGGGCGAAGCGCGTCTGGCTGCCCTTCGGGATCCGGAGGTGGTAGCCGGCGGGGATCTTCCGCGCGTCCGAGAGGACGGCCTCGGAGAAATGCGGGTTGAGGTGGACGATCTCGTCCCAGTTCGCGCCCGCCGCGGTGGTCAGCTGGCCGAAGAATTGCGGGCTCTTCGGGTAGTAGTATTCGTATTTCAGTGCCGGCTTGATCTTCAGCTTGCCGAAGTGCTTCGGGTACTGGTTGGCGAGCTCGAGGGCCGCGAGGAAGCAAGGGTAGAAATTCCGCGAGGCGAAGCCGTAGACCCCGCCGGAATAGTTGAGGATGATCGTCGCGATGTCGTCGGTGCCCAGGACGCTCATCGCCCGCTGCATGGTCCCGCGCCCCGAGTTGTAGGCGTTGATCGCCAGGGGCCAGTTGCCCAGGGCCTCGTAGTTGGACTTGAGCAGCTTCGCGG
>JADYZQ010000226.1 GCA_020853015.1 Deltaproteobacteria bacterium | reverse complement strand
TCGGCACCATCCATCAATACTGCCTGCGGATCATCGAGGCCTCGCGCAGCGCCGGCGAGCGCGCCGCCGTCAAGATCGTCGACGAGGCCCTCGAATCCGCCCTGCAAGAATCCGTCCTCCGCGCCTATCTGCGGCGGCGCTTCGAGGCCGAGGACCCGGACGCCTTGCGGCTGCTGCGGCGCTTCGGGATCCGCGACCTGGGCTTGATCCTCGAGCGCTACCTGGCCTTTCTTCCGATGGAGCCCGAGGAAGGTATGCCCCTGCCGCCGCCCGAGGAGGAAGAGCGGCTCCTGCTGGAGGCGGTGGTGCGGCTGGGCGAGCCCCTTTGGGAGGAGATCCAGGCGCAGAAGCGCGCCTTGGGCTGGATGAGCTTCGCCGACATGGAGCGCCGCGCCCTCGAATTGCTGCAGCGGCCGCCGGAGACGCTGAAGCAATTCCTCCAACCGATCGCGCACATCCTGGTCGACGAATTCCAGGACACCGCTCCGATTCAGATCCGCCTGGTCGAGGCGCTGCGCGCCCAGGGCCGCGCGGAGGGAAAGCGGCTGCGCCTCTTCTGCGTCGGGGACCCCAAGCAGTCGATCTACCGCTTCCGCGACGTGGACCGTAACCTTTTGCAGAAGACCGAAACGGAGATCCTGGCCGGGGGCGGCGAGAAATTCGACTTCGTCGTCAACTTCCGCTCGACGCCCGAGGTGCTGGGCCTGGTCAACGCCTTCTCGCGCGGCGCCTTTCCCGAGGCGCGGGACTCCGTCGCCCAACGCCACTCCTTAGCCGAGAGCCTCGCCCGCCTGGTCGAGATTCGGCCGGAAGGGGACGGCGTCGGGGCCGAGACCTATTCCGCGGCGGAGGCCCGGCGCGTCGCCGAGGCCGTCGCCTCGCGGCGCGGGGAGACGCCGCTGGATCGAATCGCCGTCCTGTATCGGGCCAGCTCCTCCGCCGGCCCCTTGATCCGCGAGCTCCAGGCCCGCGGCATCCCCTACAGCGTCCGCGGCGGGCAGAACCTCTTCGAGCGCCAGGAGATCCTCGACCTGCACCGTCTGGTGTATTTTCTCGCCGATCCCGCGGACGACCTCTCGCTGGTCGGCGTCCTGCGCTCGCCGCTCTTCCTCCTCTCCGACGCCGCCCTCTTTTTTCTCTGCCGGCGCGATCCGGAGCGCGGCCTTTGGGAGCGCCTGCAGGAGCCCGAGGCCCTCGAGACCCTGGAGCGAGAATTTCCGCAGGACGCCGCCAAGGCGGCCTGGGCCCTGGCGCGGCTTAGGCGCCTGCTCGCCTTGGCCGAGACCCGGTCGGCCCATCGGCTGATCGAGGACTGGCTGAGAAGGGAGGATTTGGGCGATCTCTACGCGGCGGCCGGCGGCGGTCCTCAGGCCCTGCTCGCGATCGAACAGTGGCTGGATTGGCTGCGGGCCCTCGAGGAAGACCACGCCCCGCTGCGCCTGGCCGACGCGGCGCGGATCTTGCGGGAGGTCTCGGTCCTCCAGCCCAACAAGACCCCCTTGGGCGACCTCGTCGCCTCGCAGGACAGCGTCCAATTGATGACCATCCATGCGGCCAAGGGGCTGCAGTTCGACACCGTTTTCCTGATCGGGGCCAACCGCCGGACGCACGTCGACTACCCCCTGCTTCAGCGGGTCGGCGGCTCCCTGGCCCTGAAGCTGCCGGAGACGGGGACAAAAAAGCGCAAAACCGAGCGCTACGACGCGATCGAGTCCCATCACGGGGAGGAGGATCGCGAGGAGGCCAAGCGCCTGCTCTACGTCGCGACGACGCGGGCGGAGAACCGGCTCTTTGTGACGATGGATCCGGAAAAAACCCGCGCCGGCTCGCTGCAAGGGCTGCTTTTGGAATGCCTGGGCGAGGCAGCCGAGGCCTGGAGAGGGCCGTTGCCCCCGGCGCCCGCCCCCGGCGCGGCGCCTCCCGCCATGCCGCCGGCGCCCGAAGAGCCTTCCTTCGAAGCCGCCACGAGGATCCGCGAGACCAGCGTCTCCGAGCTGGAAACCTACCTCGCCTGCCCGCTTAAGCACCACTTCGCCTACGAGCGCCAGGTCCCCACGAAGCCCGCCGACTTGAGCGAGGTCGCCGGCGCCACCGAGATCGGCACCCTACTGCACGCCGCCTTGAACGCGCTGCACGCCTCGCCCGGGACCGGGACCCGCGAGATCGTCGCGCGCCTGCTGGCCGCGCAGGGCCGCGACGAAGATCCCAAGCTGGCCCGCACCCTGGTCGCCAGCCTCGACTCCTACCTCGCGGGGCCCGCCGCCGCGACCCTGCGCGGCGCCCTCGAAGACTACAGCGAGCTTCCCTTTCTGCTTAGGCTCGGAGCCGGCGCGCTGCGCGGCCAGATCGACCGCCTCCTGCGCCGGGACGAGGGTTGGGTGCTGGTCGACTTCAAGTACGCCGGCCGGGCGCATTCCGCCGAGGAACTGCTCGAGAGCTACGGTTTTCAGCTGAAAACTTACGCCTTGGCCGCCGAACGCCTGCTGCGCGAGCCCTTGCGCTCGGTGCAGATCCACGTCCTGAACCGCGCCGAGTCCCAGGAGCTGCGCTTCAGCCCCGACGCGCTGTCGGCCCACGCCGAGTTGCTGGAATCGCTCGCCGCGCAATGGGCCGCCGGCGGCGCCGAACTCGGGGCGGTGGAAGCACGCCCGGCCTGTCTCTCCTGTCCCTACCACCGAGACCTTTCGCTTTGTCCCGTCCCCAAGGGGCGACCGTTTCGCGCGGCGTGAATCGGATCTTCGTTGCCAGCGCGGCGGAAAATTGGTCTACTTCTTGACGGGAATATGACTTTTCGTTTGGACATCGCCGAAGGCACCGCCCAGCCCGCGCAGGCCCTCGAGGTCTATCGCGAGATGGGGTCCGCGCTGGACGCCGTGCGCAGCGCGCTGGACCAAAGCAAGATCGACGCCCTGCTGCGCCTGCTCGGCAACAGCAATTTCCTGGCGCGCTGGGCGCGCCGTTATCCCGAAAAGGCGGCAGAGGCCTTGTCCGGCGACCTGAACGTCCCCCTCGAGCCCTCGGCCCTGTTGGAAGAGTTCCGCGGCGTCCTGGGCGCCCACGCCCCGGTGGACCGCGAGAACCTCGCGAAGGTCCTCTTCGACCGGAAATACCGGCACCTCTTCCGCATCAGCCTGCGCGACGTCGGTTTAGGAAGACCCTTCCGCGAGATCGTCGCCGAGTTCAGCGCCCTGGCCCGCGGTGTCGTCCGGTCCGCCCTCGAGTGGCACTTGGAAGAGCTGTGCCGCGACTGCGGCAGACCCCGCTTGGGCGCGGCCGAAAATCCCTTCAGCGTCCTGGCCATGGGCAAGCTGGGCGGCGACGAGCTGAATTTCAGCAGCGACATCGACCTGATCTACTTCTACGGGAGCGACGAGGGGCGCGTCGAGGGGCCCGCGCCGTTGGGGCCGCACGAATACTTCGCCAAGCTGGCCGAGCGCCTGAGTTCCTTTTTGCAGAAGAAATCGCACGACGGATTCTTGTACCGCGTCGACCTCGAGCTGAGGCCGGAGGGCAAGGCCGGCACCCTCGTCAACAGCCTGGACGCGATGGAGGCCTATTACGAGAGCTTCGGGGCGGATTGGGAGAAGCAGGCGATGATCCGAGCCTCCCTCTGCGCCGGAGACGCCGGGCTCTGCGCCGAATTTCTTCGCCGCATCCATCCCTTCGTCTACCCCAAGCTGCGCGACTTCGGCTTCCTCAAGCGCCTGGGCGAGATGAAGGCGAAGATCCACGACTCGATCCGCAAGCGGACGCAGCAGACTTTCCACCTGAAGCTCGGGGAGGGCGGCATTCGCGAGGTCGAGTTCTTCGTGCAATCCCTGCAGCTGCTGTTCGGAGGCCAATACCCGGCGCTGCAAGTGCCCAACACCCTCGAGGCCCTGCCGCGGCTTCGCGAGGCGGGCCTGATCGAGGCCGGCGAGGAAGACGCCTTGCGCCGAGCCTACGTCTTTCTGCGCACGATGGAGCACCGCCTCCAGCTGCCCGAGGAGCAGCAGACCCACCAGCTGCCGGAGTCCCCGGAGGATCTTGCCGGTCTGGCGCGGCGCATGGGCTACGCCGAGACCGACCCGCGCGCCGCGGTCGACCACATGCTGAGCGAGCTGGAGACGCACCGGCACGTCGTGCAGACCATCTTCCGGGGCCTGCTCGCCGACCGCTTCGAGGTGGCGGAAGGATGAACCTGCAAACGCAACATCATTACGAGGAACTGCGGCGCCGGCTCGGAGCCCAGGGCGACCTGGAGGCCAAGCTCTCAGCGCTGCGGACCTACAAGCGCGAGGTCGCGCGCCGGATCGAGGCCGACCTGGTCTCGGGCCAGGAGCCGCTGGAGCGGGCGATGGCCGCCCTCACCCACCTGGCCGACGCGGTCCTCATCGCCACCTACGACCTGGCCCGCGAAGAGCTTTCCCACCAGTACGGCCTGCCGCGCTGCAAGGACAACGACGGAAACTTCACGACCAGCGAGTTCGCCATCATCGGCATGGGCAAGCTGGGCGGCCTCGAGCTGCACCTGAACAGCGACCTCGACCTGATCTTCGTCTACAGCCGCAACGGCGAGACCCAGGGCCGCAAGCCGATCAGCAACCGCGAGTACTTCGCCAAGCTCGCCCAGCGCATCATCAGCTACTTGAGCCTGACCACGCGCGACGGCTTCGCCTATAAGGTCGACACCGAGCTGAGGCCTTCCGGGAACGCCGGCACCCTGGTCACCTCGCTGGACGCCTGGATCACCTACTACCACGAGCACGCGGCCGAGTGGGAACGCCAGGCCCTGCTCAAGGCCAGGCTCATCTTCGCGGGCTCCGGCTTCGCCAAGGACTTTCACGGTCTGTTCCGGCGGCTGGTCTTCCTGAAACCCTTCCCGGAAAACCTGGCGGAAGAAGTGCACCGCCTGCGCATGCGCATCGAGAAGGAGCTCGCCAAGGAGGGCGAGCGGCGCCTGCACTACAAGAAGGGCTACGGCGGCTTGATGGACATCGAGTTCGCTGTGCAGTACCTCCAGCTTAAGCTGGGCAAGGTCTTCGACACGATCTTAAGCCCCAACACGCTGGAGGCCCTGGGCCGCCTCGAGCAGCGCGGCATCCTGCCCAAGGCGGACGCCGAAGACCTGAGAAGCGCCTACGTCTTCTACCGCATGCTGGAAATTTACCTTGAAGCCGAATTCGAATTAAAGGAAGGCTATCTCGATCCCGGACATGAATGCATGGCGGATTTGGCCAAGCGAATGTCCTTCGCCTCGCCGGAAGAGCTGTTGCGGGCCTTTTCCGGGCATCGCCGGCGCGTGCGGGAGGTCTACCTCAAAACCCTCAAGATCCAGGAAAACTGAACGTGCTCCATCAAATCGCCGAAAACTTCCTGAAGAACCGCGACAAGATCGAGGCCTTCTTCGCCGAAAAAACCAAGGGACTCGTCCCTCCGCTCTATCTCAGCTGCGACATCCGCAACTCCGGCCACAAGATCGGGGTGGTCGACACCAATTTATTTCCCGCGGGCTTCAACAACCTCTGCAATTTCTACAGCCGACTGACCGGCTTCGCCCTCAAGGCCTACTTCGAAACCTACCTCCCCGAGGTTCGAAATGTCCTGGTCCTCGCCGAGGAGCACACGCGCAACCGCTTCTACCTCGAGAACGTCCTACGCCTGCTCGGCCTGCTCGAGGAGGCCGGAATTAAGGCCCGCGCCGTCTACGCCGGCGAGGAGATCGCCGAGCCCAGCTTCGAGGCGGACCTGGGACAAGGCAAGGTCCTGCGCATGGAACGCCTGCAGGTCCGCGAGGGACGACCCCGCGCGGGCGACTTCTGCGGCGATTGGATCCTCTCGAACAACGATTTTTCCCAGGGGCTCCCTCAGGCGCTGGCCGGGCTCGAGGCGAGGATCTCGCCGCCGCCCGGGCTGGGCTGGCATAAGCGGCGCAAGAGCGGACACTTTTCGCGCCTGCAAGGGGTGATTCAGGAATTCGCCGCGCGCCTCGAGATCGACCCCTGGCTGCTCAACTGCGAGTTCACCACCGTCGACGAGGTGGAGCTCGGCGAGGAGAGCGGCGTCCGGCGCCTGGCCGAAGGGGTCGACCGCGTCCTCGAGAACGTCGAGGCGCGGTACCGGCACTACGGCATCGAGGGCCCGGCCTACGCCTTCGTGAAAAACAACGCCGGGACCTACGGCATGGGCCTGATGGAGGTGATGTCCAGCCGGGACATCCTGAACATGAACCGCCGGGACCGCAATAAGCTGCTCAGCGCCAAGGGCGGGAAGAAGGGCGACAGTTTTTTGGTGCAGGAGGGCATTCCTACCGCGGATTTCTACAGCGGCTACCCGATCGAGCCGGTGATCTATATGGTCGGTTTCCAGGTCGTGGGCGGGTTTTTCCGGATGAACGCCCAGCGCGACGCCTTCGCCTCGCTGAACGCGCGTGGGATGGAGTTCGCCTGCCTCTGCCTGCACAAGCTCGACGAGCCGCACGAGGGGGCCTTCCTGAATTGCGCGGAGAAGGGAAGTTTGGTGAGCTTGGCCTCGGTGATGGCGCGGATCGCGGCATTGGCCGCGGCCGAGGAGATGAGGGAATTGTAGGGGCCGTTCGCGAACGGCCCCTACAGCGATCGTAAAAATATAAATTTTCGCTATTCTTCCGCGAAGGCCTTCTCGCGGCGCTCTTCTTCTTCCTTGCAGCGGATGCAGAGGTCGGTGACCGGACGGGCCTCGAGGCGCTTGAGGCCGATGTCCTCGCCGCAGGACTCGCAGACGCCGTACTCGCCCTCGTCGATCTTGCGCAGGGCCTTGTCGATCTTGCGCAGCAGGATGCGCTCGCGGTCGCGTAGCTTGAGGTTGATCGCCTGGTCGGTCTCGCTGCTCGCCAAGTCGACCTCGTCGGGCAGGTCGTTGGGATCGAAGACCACCGATTGTTCGCTGAGCGATTCGTTGAGCTGCGTGATGGCCTTGCGGCGTTCGAGCAGGATGTCTTTAAACTTTTTCAGGTCTTTTTTGTTCATGCGGCCTCGCCTCCCAGGCGAAAATGTTGGATAGATGATATTGATGAAAAGGAAATAGCTTGTCAACGATGATCTCGATGGTAAGCTCTCGTTTCATGGCCGGCGCGAAAAATAACGCCATTTTATTGATCGTCTCCCCGGACAAGCCGGGCTTGGTCTCGGCGGTCTCCGAGTTCGTGTACAATCACGACGGCAACATCGTCGACTCCGACCAGCACACCGATCTCGAGACCGGCACCTTCCTGATGCGCCTCGAGTGGGAGATGGGCGGATTTCAGCTCGACCGCGCCTCCTTGGCCCGCGAATTGGCGCCGCTCGCGAAAAAATACCGCATGGATTATTCCCTGCATTTCAGCGACCGGCGCAGCCGCATGGCGATCCTGGTCTCCAAGTACCAGCACTGCCTCTACGACCTGCTGGTGCGGCACACCCTGGGCGAGATCGACGTCGATATTCCGCTGATCCTCAGCAACCATCCCGACCTGCGCGAGGTCGCCGAGCACTTCGGCATCCCCTTTCATGTGGTCCCGGTCGCAGCCGAGTCCAAGGACAAGGCCGAAGCCGAGCAGCTGCAACTGCTGCGGGAGCACCAGGTCGATCTCGTGGTCCTCGCCCGCTACATGCAGGTCTTAAGCCCCGCTTTCGTTGCCGCCTATCCCAACGCGATCATCAACATCCACCACAGCTTTCTGCCCGCCTTCATCGGAGGCAAGCCCTACCACCAGGCCTACGCGCGGGGGGTCAAACTGATCGGCGCCACCAGCCACTACGTGACCGCCGAGCTCGACAACGGGCCGATCATCGAGCAGAGCGTCGCCCGGGTCACGCACCGCGACCGCGTCGAGGACCTGATCCGCAAGGGTCGCGACCAGGAGAAGATCGCCCTCGCCTACGCCGTGCGCATGCACGTCGAGCGCCGCGTCCTCACCTACAACAACAAGACGGTCGTCTTCGAATAGCCTTTTCAGGATTTCTTCCGCTCCTCCAGAAATTGGAGGATCATCGGCAGGTACAGCAAGGTCGTGATCAGGCAGGTGCCCAGCCCGATGCTGGCCAGCACCCCCATCGACTTGAGCCCGCCGTGGGTGCAGAAAACCAGGCCGAAGAAGCCCGCGGCGTTGGTGAAGGAAGCCAGCATCGCCGAGATGCCCGTGGTGCTCAGCACCTTCGAGAGCGAGCCCCGGCCCAATTCCTCGTAGCGATGGAAGACGTGGATGCTGTTATCGATGCTCATGCCCATGACCGCCGGGATCATGACCATGTTGTAGAGGTTGAGCTTCGTCCCGCTCAGATACATCACGCCGAAAACCCAAAAGACGCCCGCCAAAATCGAGAACATCACCAAAAGGCTCTTGCGCAGGCTGCGAAAATCCAAGAATACGAAGAGAAAGACGCTCAGCACCGAAATGATGAGGACTTTCTTCGAGTCCCGGAACATCGTCTTGAGCACCTCCGCGAAGATGATCGCGTCGCTGCTGGCCTGGAATTCGCCCAGCGGCGTCTTGATGCGCCCGATTTCCTTCTCGAAGGCCAGGGCGTTCCGCCCGTCGTCCAGCTCGAGCCGGGGCTTGGGCAGGATCAGCATGAGGCTGCCGGGGATCCCGGGGTCGCCGGTGAAGCGCTCGACGATCTCCCCGGGGACGTCCCGCTTCTCGAAGGGCGCCGTGTCGGCGAGGGCCTTCTTGAAACGGTCGAGGTCTTCCTTCTTGTCGTCGGGGACGAGGCGGATCGTGTCGTCCTCCAGCATCGTCTGGATCTCGCGGACCACCTCCATCTTCGCCGCTTGGTCGCCCGGAACCAGGCTGTAGAGCGAGCTGGTGCCTTGGATCGCGGTATGCGGGTCGGCGTCCCGGATTTTCTCGACCGCCGCCTTGATGGCCGCGGCTTGTTCCTGGTTTTCGATCAGGACCGCGGCCGGGGTGTTGACCCGTTCCCCGGTGGTGGCCCGCTGGCGCTGCTTCGCGACGCGGTTCTCGGGGGTGTCGGCCCGGATTTTCTTCGAGTCGTACTCGAAGCGCAAATAAGGCGCGGAGAGGATCGAGAAGACCGTGATCAGGCTGAACAGGACCAGCATCAGCCGAACGAATCCGGAACTGAACCGGATCCTACCCTCAAACTCCCGGATCTGACCGCCGAATTTCAGCAGCCCCACCTTTTCCGCGAAGACGAGCAGGGCCGGGAAGAAGGTGAAGTACACCAGAAAGAGCGTCCAAAGCCCGAGGCCCGAGATCAGTCCGAACTCGCTGAAGCCGCGAAAGTCGCTGAAGATCATGAAGAGGAAGGTCACCGCCAGGGAAGCGACCGCGGTCAGGACCGCGGGGCCCAAGGAGACGTAGATTTCCTCCAAGGTCTCCGCGAGCCCCGTCCCGCCGCTGCGCCTCTCGTGGTAGCGCGAGAAGATGTGGATGCCCGTCTCCACGCCGAGCCCGCCCAGGATGGCGAACAAAAACGAGGTGGTGACGTTGAGTTTCGGCACCCAGAGCGAGGCCACGGCCAAGCCGAGGGGGATACCCACGGCGAGCGGTATAAAAATCAGCAGGACGTACTGCGGCCTGCGGAAGCGGACGAGCAGCGGCAGAAAGATCAAGAATCCGGAGATCATGCCCGCGACCTTCAAATCGTGCACCAGGGCTCGGTATTCCATGACCCGCGTCGAGCCGCCGAAGTAGAGCTTCATGTCGGGCGCGTAGGGCTTGAGGTCGACGCCCTCCGCGATCTTCCGGATCTCGTCCTGGAAGGCGCGCTCCTCCGCCATATTGAGGTTGGCCTTCTTGGATTCGACGTAGATCGCGTAAATCCTGCCGTTGGGGCTGACGTAGAACTCGCTGCCCGTCTGGTCGCCGCCGTAGCGCTTCTTGTACTTGTCTTCCAAGTCCTGGAAGTCCAGCTCCTTGTCGCCCTCGTCGTCGAAGCTGATGTAGAGCGGGCCGAGCTTCTCCTGTTGGATCTTGCGCCGGACGCGGTCGCGGATCTCCTTCAAGTCCTCCAGCTCGAGGTAGAGCAGCTTGTGCTTGTCGAAGAAGGCGTAGGCCGGCTTCGTGACGAGGGCCCGCCCGACCTCGGGGCGTTGCTCGAAGCGGGTCTTCAAGTCGTAGAGCGCCCGTTGGATCGCCTCGGCATCGGTCGATTCGAGGACCACGCCGAAGCTCTTCTTGGGCTTGAGCTTGTCGCGGATCTTCAGCAGGGTCTGGACGCTGGGATAGTCCTGGGGCAGCAGGTCGATGGGGTCGGTGCTGATCGTCTTGAAGAGGTGGATCATCCGGGGGTAGGAAAATCCCGCGGAGGCCAGGGCGAGAAGGATCACCAGCCAGTAATACTTGAGAAGAAAACGGACGAGTCCGCGAAAAAAGACTTTCACAAAATCCCTAATCGGTTAACGCTCCGCCGGCAGGCTTTCCGCCGCCGGATCCGCGATCGTCGCAAAGGCCCGCGAGCCGCCGGCCCTGTATAGGAGTGAAGACCCCGAATGCCAAGAAAGAAATTCAGCGCCCCCCGCCCCTTTCCGCAACTTGAGGCCGAGCTCGCCCCCAACGACCTGGACCTGGCGATCGGCCTGCTCTACCAATGGGGGATCTCAAGCTCGCAGACCCGCCGCCGCCGCTCGGGGATGCAACTGAGCGCGGAGCTGCCCAAGGGCTTCCGCTTCGAGGCCTTTCGCAAGGCCGTCCTGCGTTGGGAACGGGCGCGGGGCGGAAAAAAGGTCTTTCGAAAGTTGCGACGACGCCTGATCCGGGACCGGTCCTGGGTTCGGAAGTATCAGCGCGCCCTGCGGCCCTTCGTCCTGCTGCCCGCCTCTGTCCCTGGCGGCCCTTGGATCGTGGACCCGCGCGGCAAGGTCCCCCGGCGACGGGATCCGAAGACCCTTTACATCGAGGCGGGCCTCGCCTTCGGCACCGGCACCCACACCACGACGCGCCTGGCGGCGGAATACCTCGCCGAGGCGATGGAAAATTCCGAGACGGGCTCGGTCCTGGATCTAGGCTGCGGGACCGGCATCCTGGCGATGGTCGCGCGCAAGCTGGGGTCCAAGCGCGTCGTCGCCGCCGACAACGACCCCGAGGCACTCGCCGTCGCCAAGGAGAACTTCCGGCGCAACGGGGTACGCGGCATCGCGCTGCACGGGGGCCTCGAGGAAGTCTCGGGACGTTTTCCCTTGATCGTCTCGAACATCGGCTTGAACGTCCTCGTGGAACTGCAAAGCGCCCTCGTCCGCAAACTCGCCCCCGGCGGGCGCCTCATCCTGACGGGCCTGCTCTATAAAGATCGCCGGGCCCTGCGGCGGGCCTACCGGGGCCTCAAGCTGCTCCGATCCGAGAACCGCCGAGGCTGGTCGATATTTTTCCTGCGGAAGGCCTGAGACCTAAGCCTCTTTCGAGGAATTTTCCTTGATTCTTGTTCGCCCCGCCGCTAGAGACGCCGCATCAATCAACACCACTAATCTCTGAAGAAGGGAGAGTCACGAATGTTCGGAAGGAATAAGTCTGTTCTCAAGGGTATGGTCTTGGCTTCGGCCGTGTTGGGCATGGTCGCCTGCGGCGACGGCAACGGCGGCGGTGGAGGCGGCGGCGCCATCGATCCGGGCACCGGCACCGGCAACGCGCAAGCGGATACTCAGTCCAACGTGGCCGTCACCCAGGCCAACGCCCAAACCGGCATCCAGCAGGCCACCGCCTCGGCCACTTCCTCGATGAAGTTCGCGTCGGTCAACATCACCGACGTGCCCTGCGCGGGCGGCGGCACCTTCGTCGTCTCCGGCGACGTCACGGACGGCGATCCCATCACCTTCGATCTCGACATGGACCTCACCGGTTGCACCTCGATGGACGGGTCGATCTCCGTCGTGGGCTCCGCGGACGTCGAGACCCCCTCGATCGTCTACAGCTACACGATCAACGGCGACGTCGGCGGCAACGGCTGCGTGGTCACCTTCGACAACTTCGCCATCAACGTCGACATCCCCGACCTGACCAACTTCCTCAACGGCCTCTTCTCGCTCGACGGGGCCGTCGGCGGGGCTTGCACCGGCGGGGACACCACTTGCAACTACGACGCCCTCGAGGTCAATTTTTCGGGCGGCACGGCCAGCGGCTCGGTCAGCTGCAGCTAACCCGCGCGATGCGTTTTCGTAAAAAGGCCTCCCGGCGACGGGGGGCCTTTTTTTTAATTTTTGCGCTGTGCGGTGAGGATGAGGAGAAAGCCCAGCAAGGCGATGCCGAGGACGGAAGCCCAGACGAAGTCCATGCCCGCGAGCATGCCGACGGGCACCGCGACCAGCGCGAGGACGGGGTACCAGAAGGTGCCCTGGACCTTTTCCTCACGGTCTTTCCTCGGCATGGGGCCCAGGTAATACGGCAGGTTGTGCTCGGAAAGGAAACGGCGCAGCTCCTCATCGGACATGCCCCAGCGGTCCTTCAAATAGCCGAGCAGCTTCTGCGAGGAATCCTTGAGGCCCTCGCGTTGGAGGATCTGCAGGGCGAGGATCATGTGCTCGATCTGCGTCGTGGGGTTGGACTCGGCCTTGAGCATCTCGGACAGGGCCTGGGCTGCGGGATTTCCCGAGGACTTGGCGGCCTCCCCGGCCTTCTCCCCGACGGCCGTGGGGATTTCAGGCGCTCCGAACTTGTGTTTGATGTCCCCGGCGTCCTTGTCGAGCCTTTGGAAGAGGACGGCCTGGTGGGCGGGGATGCCCTTTTGCAGTATCTGCTGTAGCTTGTGCCAAAAGGCGCCGCCCTGCTGGACCTTGAGTTGATTGAGGACCTGGGACATCTCCATCTTTTGCACGAGCACCATGCGGTTGGCCTCGCGGACGAACTCGCGAAGCACTTGCAGTTCCCTCTGCATCTCCTGCCCTTTGCCGTCGCCGTAGGCGCCCGAGGAGGCGCTGCCCTGGGGCACGCGGTAGTTTTCAAAACCCTCGTGGACGACGGTGGAAAAGGCGTTGAGGAATTCGAAGGAGAGACCCTGGGGCTTTTCGGTCTTTTGGGCCATCTGCTCGGCGGCCTGGGCCTGTTGGGCCTGTTGGTTTTTCTGGGCTTGGTCGACGGCCGCCTGGTCGTTGGGCGGCGGGGCCTCCGTGACGGGGGCTGTCGGCCGGGACGGGCTGGTGGATGAAATTTCACCTGACATCGGCGGACCTCTTGGCACCCCAGCCCCACACGCCTAACATTATCTGGGATTTCGCCCGCAAAGTTGACTGGCAAGCCCCTTTTTGGCCTTTTTTTCGCAAAAATGATAGCAAATATCGCGGCATAGGCCTTAAATGGGCCTTCTTTATCCATTTATGAGCCACGACGCCCAAGCCCCGCATCCCCGAGCCGCCTTCCGGCATCGGGATTTCCGTTATTTCATCTCGGCACGATTTTTAGCCCTGACCTCCCATCAAATGATGAACGTAGCCCTGGGGCAGTGGATCTACGAGTGGACGCGCGACCCGATCTACCTCGGTTACGTCGGCCTCGCCCTCTTCCTCCCGAAGATGGCCTTCACGGTCTTCGCGGGCCACACCGCCGACCGCTACGACCGACGACGCGTGATCTTGGTGTGCCGCGGGCTGCAGTTCCTGGGCGTCGCGTCCCTGGCCCTGCTCGCCGGGACCCAGCTGAACGCCCTCTGGGGAGTCTATCTCGTGCTTTTCCTGCTGGGGGTCGCTCATGCTTTCGACGGACCGGCCAGCCAGGCGATCGTTCCCCAGCTGGTGCCGGCTCCCGTTTTCAGCAACGCGGTGAAGTGGAACTCCTCGACCATGCAGATCGCCTTCATCGCGGGCCCCGCCGTCGCGGGATGGATCTATGCGATGAGCGGGGGACCCGAGACCGTATTGACGGTGGTGGTGGCCATGCGCCTGGCCTCCTTCCTCTTGGTGGCCTTGATCCGCAACCGCACCGAGCGGCTCGAGGCCTCGCTGATGACCTTGAAGACCCTGCTCGCGGGCATCCGCTTTGTCTGGGACAAGAAGATCATCCTGGGGACCATCTCGCTGGACCTCTTCGCGGTCCTGCTGGGCGGCGCCATCGCCCTACTCCCGGTCTACGCCAACGACATCTTGAAGGTCGGCGCCTCCGGCCTCGGCATGCTGCGGGCCGCGCCGGCGATAGGCGCCGCCTTGATGGCGATCGCCCTCGCCTACCTCCCCCCGCTCAAACGCGCCGGGGAGACCATGCTGGCCTGCGTGGCGCTCTTCGGCGTGGCGACGATCTTGTTCGGAATTTCGAAGAATTTCCACTTCTCGCTGGCCTGCCTCTTCGTCCTGGGCGCGGCCGACATGGTGAGCGTGGTGATCCGCGGGGTTTTGGTGCAGGTACAGACCCCGCACGAGATGCGCGGCCGGGTCAGCGCGGTCAACCTCGTCTTCATCGGGGCCTCCAACGAGTTGGGCGAGTTCGAGTCGGGCTTGACCGCGAGCTGGTTCGGGACGGTCCCGGCGGTCTTGATCGGCGGCCTCGGGACCCTCGCGGTGGTGGGGGTCTGGTACCGCCTCTTCCCCGAGATCCGGCGCTTCAAGCGCCTCGAGGAGCCCATGTATTGAGAGGTGCGGTCCTTAGGGCGAAGCCCACTTGAGGCCCACGATGCCGGCGACGATCAGCGCGATGCAGGCCAGCCGCAGGGCCCCCGCCGCCTCCCCGAAGAAGAAAATCCCCCAGATCGTGACGCCGACGGCGCCGATGCCGGTCCAGATCGCATAGGCGGTGCCGATGGGTAGCCGTTTCAGGGCCAAGGAGAGGAAGCCGAAGCTGAGCAGCATCATGACGAGGGTGAAGACGCTCGGCCAGCGCCGGGTGAAGCCCTCGGAATATTTCATGCCGACCGCCCAGGCGATCTCGAGCAGTCCGGCGACAAACAGATAGATCCAGGCCATAGCCCCTCCCTATAAAATTTTTCGAAATTTCCAAACCCTCATTTTGTGACGGGACGTCTGCGTTCCAGGAAAGCCCATGGAGGAATTTATGAAAGCCCTAGGAATCGCCCTCGCCCTGATGATGTTCACCGCCCCCGCCGGCTTCGCCAAGACGGCGGCCGCCGAGATGGCGATCATGCCGCTCCCCCAGCCCCCCGCTGCCAACCCCCATCCCCCGCAAAGCCCCGACGAGCGGCGGCGCGTGGATTTCGCGGTCCAGGAGATCGTGGCCTACTACGGACCCCGGGTCGAGATTCGTCACCCGCACGTCATCCCCTGGTCCTGGCACAAGTTCCAGAATTACCTAAAAAATCCCCCGCCCCTGCCGACGGACAAATCCGACCCCCAAGTCATCATCGAGGCCCAGTCGGCCAAGATGGAGCCGCTCTCGCCGGCTCAAGACATGGTCCGCGCCGCCCCGCCCGAGAGGCCGGCGCCCCAGCTCAAGGCCGACGAGTTCATGGTCCACGCCTACGTCCGTTTTCCCAACGACCCGCGCTGGCACCACCTGGACGTGATCCTGAGCGAGGATGCCTCGGGGCATCTGACCCGCCGCAATTTTTTCAGCATCCCGATCCCCTCGGATCCGGGCCAATTGCCGCACGGCGTCGTATGCTGAGAGGAAATCCAGGCCCTCATTGACAGGACCCCTCCCTCGGGCATAATCCGCCTCAGATGCAGTCCCACTTCGACATGATCCAGAGCCCCGAGGCCCTCTGCGAGGTTAGCGCGGCCTTGGCCAAAGAACCCCTCATCGCCTTCGACACCGAGTTCATTCGCGAGAGCACCTACCTCCCGAAGCTGGCCTTGATCCAGACCGCCACGCGCCACGAGGCTTGGCTGATCGACGTCT
>JADYZQ010000225.1 GCA_020853015.1 Deltaproteobacteria bacterium | reverse complement strand
GACGGTTTAATCCCAAGACTATAGCAGAGGCCCCGATGAAGGACCAAATGATTCTCGAAGAAACTCAAGGGCATTGCCGCACGCTCACCCTCAACCGCCCCGAGGCGAAGAACGCCTTTAATTTCGAATTGGCGGCCGCGATCCCGGCGGCCCTGACGCGGGCGGCCAAGGACAAGAACCTCCGCGTGATCGTCTTGCGCGGGGCCGGCGGCGCCTTCTCCGCGGGCGGGGACATCAAGCTCTTCCAAAAAAATCTCAAGACCAGCGACCAGGCCTTCCGCAAGATCAGCGGGCATCTCAACCGCGCGATCCAAACCATCGCCGCGATGCCGCAGCTGGTGATCTCGGCCGTTCAAGGACCAGCCTACGCCGCCGGCTTCGGGCTCGCCCTCTCCTGCGACCTGACCGTCGCCTCGCACCTGGCGAGACTCTCTCCCTCCTTCGTCAACATCGCCCTGGCCCCCAACGCGGGCTCCACTTATTTTTTGCCGCGCATCATCGGCCCCAAACGGGCCCTCGAGGCCTTTCTGACCGGCCGGGTCTGGGCGGCCCCCGAGGCCCATGCCCTGGGCCTCGTCAACCACGTTTGGCCCGAGGAGAGCTTCGAGCCCGAGCTCGCCGCCTACGTCGCCGACCTGACCTCCCGCCCCACCCGAACCCTGACGCGGATCAAGCGCGTCGTCGCCGCTTCGCTGAAAAATCCCTTGGCAAGGCAGCTGGAATTGGAAAAGCGCGAGATCGCGGCCTCGTCCCTCAGCCGAGATTTCGCGGAGGGCGTGAACGCCTTCGTCGACAAGCGAAGGCCCGTGTTTGGGGGGCTGTAAGGGCGAACCTTGTGTTCGCCCCGGGGCTGTGGATTGCGACGTCTTGGGGTTTTTGCTGCCACGGTATTCTCCGACGCCCTTCAAATCTCGTAATCCGCAAACACCAGCTTCTTCATCCCCTTCCCCGCGCGCAGGTTCACGTAGTGGAACTCCTCGATCTGATAGGAGATGGCCGCGCCTTCCGCCAGCTTCTCGTTGTAGAAGACGTGCTCGGGAATGATCGCGATGAATCGGAAGCCGTGCTCCGCCTCGATCTCCAGCTTGATGCTGACGCCCAAAAAAGACCGGCGCACGATGCGGGCGTGCATCGCGTAGGCGTTGCTCGCGCCGGAGATGTAGATATCCTGGGGGCGGAAAAAGACGCGGATGCGGTCGCCCTCCGCCAAGCCGTTCCCGCCGTTGCCGGGGAAGCTGTAGGGGCCTATCGAAAGCTTTCCGTCCTTCACCACCGCGTCGTGGATATTCATCAGTCCGACGAAGTTGGCGACGAATTCGGTGGCCGGGCGCTTGTAGATCTCCTCGGGCGTTCCGCCCTGCTCGATGACGCCCTGGTTCATGACGTAGATATGGTCACAGATCTCCAGGGCCTCCTCCTGGTCGTGGGTGACGAAGAGGCTGGTGACGTGCATCTCGTCGTGCAAAGTGCGCAGCCACTCGCGCAGCTCCTTGCGGATCTTGGCGTCGATGGCGCCGAAGGGCTCGTCGAGCAGCAGGACCTTCGGCCTCGGGGCAAGGGCCCGGGCCAGGGCCACGCGCTGGCGCTGCCCGCCGGAGAGCTGGTGCGGATAGCGGCGGCCCAGGTCCTTCAAACCCAGCAATTCCAGCAGCTCCGACACCCGCCCCTTGATCTCCGCCCGCGGCGCGCCCTGGACCTGTAGGCCGAAGGCGATGTTCTGAAAGACCGTCAACTGCTTGAACAAGGCGTAATTCTGGAAGACGAAGCCCACGCCGCGTTTCTGCGTCGCGAGCCGCGTCACGTTCTCGCCGCCGAGGAAGATCTCGCCCGAATCGGGCTGCTCGAGGCCCGCGATCATGCGCAGGATGGTGCTCTTTCCCGAGCCGCTGGGGCCCAGCAGGGCGACCAGCGCCCCCTCTTCCACCTCGAAGCTGACGTCGCGCACCGCCGCGAAGTCGGTCTTTTGGCTTTGAAAGGTCTTGGTGAGATTTTTGACGACGACGCCCATGACTGTTTCCTCAAACGTTGCTTCGCTTCTTGAACCATTCCATGCCGAGCAGCAGCAGGAAGGAAAATCCGATCAGGATCAACGAGGCCGCGTAGGCCCCGCCAAACATCCGCTCTTCCATCGCCCGGTACACATAGATCGTCGCGGTCTCGGTCGAGCCGCTGACCCCGGCGCCGACCACCAGGACCGCCCCGAATTCCCCCAAGGCCCGGGCCAGCGTCAGCGAGACGCCGTAGAGCAGGCCCCAGCGGATCCCGGGCAGCGTGATCCGCCAAAAAATCTTCCAACCGCCGGCGCCCAGGGTGCGCGCGGCCTCCTCCTGCTCGGTCCCGACTTCCTCGAGGACGGGCATCACTTCGCGCACCACGAAGGGAAAGGTCACGAACAGCGTCGCGACCAGCATCCCCGGCCAGGCGAAGACCCACGAAATGCCGGTCCATTCGGCCAGGCCCTGCAGCCAGCCCGCCTTTCCGAAGAGCAGGATGAGCATGTAGCCCACCACCACCGGCGAGACCGCGAAGGGGAGGTCGAGAATCGCGTTGATCAGGGCCCGGCCGCGGAAGCGCTGCCGGACCATCACGTAGGCCACCAGGGTGCCGAAGACGCCGTTGAACAGGACCGCGCCGAGGCTGAGCAGCACGGTGAGCGCGAAGGCGTGGGCCACCTCGGACTGCCACAGCTCCTCGGCGATGCGGCCGGCGCCGATCTCGACCGTGTGGCGAATCAGAGTGAAGATGGGCAGGCCCAGCAGCCAAAGCAGGTAGGCCGCGACGGCGGTGATCAGGCCGTACTTCACCCAGGGATTCTGGCGATGCTCGGGATGGGACTTAGCCACGGCCCCTCCCCTTCCGGCGCTGCAGCCAATCGACGAAGAGGACCAAGGTGAAGGAGCAGGCAAGCAGGACGATCGACATCGCGCTGGCGCCCAAGCGGTTCTCGGACTCGATCTCGCCCCAGACGTAGACGGCGGCGGTCTGGCTGCGCAGCGGCAGGTTGCCGGCCACCACGACGATCGAGCCGAACTCACCCAAGGCCCGGGCGAAGCTGAGCAGGACGCCGCTTAAGAGCGCCGGGCGGATCGCGGGAAAGACCACGCGCCAGAAGGTGCGCCAGGACGAGGCGCCCAGGGTCGCGGCGGCCTCTTCTTCGGCGAAGTCCAGCTCTTCCAAGACCGGCTGCACGCTGCGCACCACGATGGGGTAGTTCACGAAGAGCAGGGCCAGGACGATGGCGGGCGGCGCGAAGAGGATCTTCCAGTCGAAATGCTGGTGGAAAAACCCGCCCAACAGGTCGCGCGGCCCGTAGAGGATGACCAGCATGACGCCCGTCACCAGGGTCGGGATGGCGAAGGGCAGGTCCACGACGGCGTTGAGCAGGGATTTTCCGAAGAAACGGTAGCGCACCAGGACGTAGGCGGTGAGCGTGCCGATCACGCCGTTGACCGCGGCCATCAGGGCCGAGGTCCAAAGCGTCAGCTTCAAGGCCGCCCAAGCGGTGGGGCGGAAGATGTTGGCGAAGAACACCCCCGGGCCCTCGCGGAAGCCGTCCTGCACGAGGGCCGCCAAGGGCAGGAGCAGCAGAAAGGCCAGGTAGCTCAGCGCGACGGCGCGCAGGCCCCAGCCCTTCACGTCCCAGCTGCGCAAGGTCGGCAATGAGGCGGTCGTGCTCATTTTTGCACCGTCCTCTCTTGCTCCGAAAGCCGCATGAAGAGACCTCCCTTGCCGAAAAACTCCGGCACCGCCTTCGCCCAGCCGCCGAAGGCCGCGATGGTGAAGAGGTTCGGGGGATCGCGGAACTCCTTCGCCGTCTCCCGCTGCGCCTCCGGGTTCACGGGACGGAAACCCCACTTCGCAAAGACCCGCTGGGCCGCGGGCGAGAAGAGGTAGTCGCGATAGGCCTCGGCCAGGGCGCGGTTGCCGTGACGCTCGATGTTCTTGTCGACCAAGGCGACGGGATTCTCGATCAGGATCGTCGAAGCGGGCAGGACCAGATCGTAGGGGTAGCCCAGGCTCTGCGCGGCGCCGACCTTGATCTCGTTCTCGTAGCTCAAGGCCACGTCGCCCAGCCCCTTTTCGAAGGTCAAGATGGACTCGCGCGCCCCCTTGTCCATCGCGATGACGCGCTTGAGCAGGGCCGCCAGGTAGGCCGCCCCACCCTCGCTTCCCGCCGGAAAGCCCGCAACATGGCCGCGTTCGGCGGCGCCGTAGGCCGCGAGGATGTTCCACATCGCGCCGCCGCTGGTGCGGGGGTTGGGCGAGAGGACCTCGACGTCGGGACGCGCCAAGTCGGCCCAATCCCGGATGCCCTTGGGGTTGCCGGCGCGCACCGCGAAGGCGACCAGCGAACGCGTCAGGATGCCGGCCTGCGGCGCTTCCCGCCAGGGATGGGTAATCAGGCCGGCCTTGACGATGCGCTCGACGTCCGGCTCGAGCGAGAGGACCACGACGTCCGCCGGAAAACCGTCGACCACCGCGCGCGACTGGGCCCCCGAGCCCAGGTAGGACTCGCGGATCTCGATCGCCTCGCCGTGGCGCTCGCGCCACAGCTTCTTGAAGTCCCGATGGATCTCGCGGAAGGCCTCGCGCGGCGTCGTGTAGGCGCCGAGCGTCAAGGTGCGGCTCTCGGGAACCCCTTGCGCGGCGCAGGCGCTCGCCGCCACCGCCGCGCACGCGGCCGTCAGGATGTGTCGCAGCTTAAATTTCATAATAGAGGGGAGGCTCGGGGCTGGCTTGGATCAATCCCAGGGTTTTAACTTTAATATCCTCGAAGCTGGTGCGGTCGACGATCCTCGAGACGGCGTCGCGAACCTCGCGAAACACGGAATTCAGGCCGCAGCGGCCCTCGAAGTCGCAGTAGGTCTTGGCGGTCTCGCTCACGCAGCCGATGGGGGCGATGGGGCCCTCGATGAAGCGGATCACCTCCCCCATCGAGATCTTGGCGGGAGGACGGGCCAGGGAGTAGCCGCCGCCGGGCCCCTTCTTGCTGCGGACGAAGCCGCCCCGCTTGAGCTGCAGGAGGATGCGCTCGAGGAATTTTTTCGGGATATCCTGACGGCGGCTGATGTCCTCGATCTTCACGGCCTGGCGGCCGTAAAAAAAGGAGAGGTCCAGGATGGTCTTCAGGGCATAGTCGCCTTTATAGGTGATCTTCATGGCGGCTCCAAAAGTCGACCGATGCAGTAGACTATTTGGAAACCAGGGTCAATCCGAAACCGCAGCCTCCCAGATATGCCTAATAATTAGGCAATGCTTAAAATGACGGCGGAAAAAACGTGTCATCCTGCGACGTTTTTTTATTAAAACAAAGTAACTTCAAATAGTTATTACTGGATGGCGTTTGGAACCCGGATTGCACTTCCAATGCCTAAAGCCCGACCCCTCTGATCTCTTCACGGCCAAGGCCAGGAAGGTATCCCATGAAGAAAATCGAAGCCATCATTAAACCCTTCAAGCTCGACGAAGTGAAAGAGGCCCTGCAAGGCATCGGCATTCAGGGCATGACCCTCTCGGAGGTCAAGGGCTTCGGCCGGCAGAAGGGTCACACCGAGCTCTACCGCGGGGCGGAATACAAGGTCGACTTCCTCCCCAAGATCCAACTCGAGGTCGTGGTCAGCGACGCGGACGCCCCCAAGGTGCTCGAGACCATCCAGAAGGCCGCTTCCACCGGGAAGATCGGAGACGGCAAGATCTTCGTCAGCAGCGTCGAAGAGGTGATCCGCATCCGCACCGGCGAGACCGGTTCCAACGCGATTTAAGCCTTTCTCCCCAGGACGAAAAAAAAATCCCCCGCTCCCGGTAGGATGGGTCGTGGGGATTTTTATTTTTCCTGGATGGGGCGGTTCGCCTTCGTCCAAGTCGGAAATTCCGGGGGCGGCCCGAATTCCTTCGGCATCACCAGACCCTGCAAGTCCTCCGGCACCTTGCCCGCCCAACAGACCTCGAGGATGCCCTTCATGCCCACGCCCTCCAAGGCGGTCCCTTTCAAGAGGGGATCCGTGGCGGAGAGACCGACCTGAAAGCGATAGGCGTTGAGTTTGCCCAGCTTGAGATCGAGGGCGGGCACGGCCTTTTCCCACTCGCTCTTGAGCTCGGCCTGCTTGGGACAGGCGGTCAGCAGCATCTTGGTCCAGGGCGCCATCCGCATCGAGTCGTCGAACTTCTTGAGGGCGATGGTCTCTATCCAGACGAAGTGGCTGCGGATCGGCGCCTTCAGGGACTGGACGAAGGCGTCGTCCACCTTATGCTTGGCGAGGGCGGCGTCGAGCTCGTCGCCCTTTTTCTCGGCGACGATCTCCTCGGCGGATTTTTTCGTCTTGCCGGTTTGGGGAACGGTGTTCTTGGGCGGCCCAAAATAGATCGCCGTTCTGCGGATGGGGGTCATGGTTCCTCCTGGGGTTTTTGCGGAGTGCCGGGGTGGGGCGCGGATACATCTGGGCGCGAAGCAGTATGAAAGACACAGCCCCCATGGCGTCCCTGACACCTAATAAAATTTAATTTTCGGGGGAAATCACCGCGTTTCGCGGTCCAAGGAGGAGTGCGTCCGTGCCCCGAGCCCTGTTAAGATAATTTCGGCGCTAACTAAAAATAGTTGTGCCCGCGCCCCAAGGCCGCGATCGCGGAGGAAGGGAAACAAAGCACCGAGCGAGGGCCTTCAAGGCCCCGACTTGGGCACTTCGGTGGAAGGCACGGCTTTCGGCACCTCCGAAGCAGGAACGGACTTGGGCAACTCGGTCGAAGGCCGCTCCGCGGGCGACACGGTGGATGCGGAACCCGGCCTCGCCTCGGGCCGCTCTTGGGGCGACGCGGCCTGGCCGGGCGTCGCCATCGAAGGCCTTGCCTCCGCGGCGCTGGGGGCCGGAGCCGCCTGGCCGGTCGAAGGCCGCGGTTGGGCGGCATCGGGGGCCTGCGCGCCGGACGCCGTCGCGGGACGCTGGGAACTCTCGCCGGCAGGAGCCGTTCCGGCGCTTCCCGACGGCGCCAGCGTTTCACCCGTGCCGGAGCTGGGACCGGGAACCGCAGGGGCCGCCTCGATCTTGCTGAAATCGACCAGTTGGTTGAGCAGGCGCAACTCGATCAGGCCGTGCGAGAGGTTCCACCAGTCGACCATGTCGCGGTTCGGCTTGGCGGCGAGGGTCTGAACCTTCACGTCCACCGCGTCGCGATACGCGGGGCCGACGCTCTGCTTTTCCAACTTGAATCGGAATTGTTCGACGGACACGGCCTGGAATTCCGGCTGCACCGCCATGAGCGGGGATTGCGGGACAAAGTTCCTTCCACCGACGTTGAAGCTGATCACGCGGGCCAACAGGAACGGGGCTTGGGCGATTTTAACGCGCGGAACCGCCTTGGAAACCTTGGCGGTCGGAGCGCCGGGCTTGGCCTTGACCACCGGCTGTCCCTGAGCCTGCGCCTCGCGCAACAACACCGACAGCAAACTCGCCGAGGTGGCTTGCGGTCCGGGCGAAGGCATCGGAGTCGGGGCCGGGGGCCGCACAATGGCCAACAGCTCCTGCATCATCGCCTCGGCATGCGGCATCTCGTCGGAGGGCTTGACGCCCATCACGTTTTCGACCCCAAGACGGCGAAAGTTATCTTCCAACAGCCGTTGCACCTGGGCCCAATCGACGATGGCCTGGCTGACCAACAACGATACGTCCTCGGCCTCGGGGTCCTTCGGCGCGACATTGATGTCGAACTTGCCGACCGACGGCCTCACCATTTCGACCACGCGATTGGTCGTCATCATGGCCCTCAGGTACTGGATGCGGAACTCGGCGTCGACATCCCAAAACAGGCTGACGAAGCGGGGAAAATCCTCGGCGGATATCTCTTTAACCCCCAGCTTGTCGGCGATCCCAAACTTGCCCGCCGAGGCCTTGAGGCTGCCCTCGGGGACGCGCAGCAGCTTTTCGGTTTCGATGATTTTATCCGCGAGATTTTGCGCCGCTTCCTCCGCGCTGGGCGTGGGCGTCGCCTCGCAGACCGGACAGGCCGGGCAGACCGGGGCCGGGGGAGCGTCTTC
>JADYZQ010000224.1 GCA_020853015.1 Deltaproteobacteria bacterium | reverse complement strand
TCGAGGCGAGCCGAATCGGGACGGTGACGGGCTACGGGGAGGCGAATCCCTTGGTTCCGAACAAGGACGAGCCCAGCCGCGAGCAGAACCGCCGCGTCCAGATCTTCGTCGAGGCGGTGCAAAAATAAGCGCCGGAGTTTTGACGTGCTCCGTAGAGAAGCCGGAGCCCTGCGATTCGCGCATCCGCCGAGGCCCGAACGAATCTCCGTTCGGGCCTCGGCCTTTTTAGCAATGATTCTAAGGATTTGTACCTAAAGTTCCCAAATTCCCTTTGACTTGATCGACGCCTTGGTCTCAAGTCTTCGCGACAAGGGGTAATAAGGTAGCCGAGGAGGAGACCATGCGACTCTTGATCTTGATTGTGGCGGTATTTTTGCCGGGCTGGCTGCCGGCGCAGACGCTTTTTCAAAACAACAACGCCGCTTGCGAGTCCGAACCGGTGCTTTGCGCGACCGGCGGCTGCGACACCCCCGAGGTCCAAACTTTGGCCTGCCGGGCCATCAACCGGGACGGCGCTTTCGCCGGGGCGGATTTCGACGGCGGCGGATTTCCCGATTGCGTGGCGTTGCGGGAGCACAACTTCGACTCCCAGCTTCCCGAGCCGGTGGCCAGCGTGCTGATCAATCGCGGCGCCGCCGCGGTGTCCTGCTCGCCGGGGCCGGGCGACCAATTCAACGCCTCCCTGGATTACACGATGAGCGGGCTCGATCTGGTCGATCAGATAAGCAACGCCTTGGCTGGCAACCTGAACGGAGGCAATTCGGACTTCGCGGGCGTCGCCATATCGGGAGGAGTCGGTTACGCGCAGGCGATGAACCCCGGAACCGGCTTCGGACCGGACGGCTCCGCGATCGCCACCGTCAACGCCTCCGGCGACGTGGCGGGCAACAACCAGTTCGGCTTTGCCAGCGCCCAAGGCGAGCGGAATTCGGCGCTCTTCGATTGCGACGGCGACGACGATCTCGATTCGGTGATCGTGGTGGTGGAAACCAGCCCCGGGCCCTCCGAGTTCAAGCTGAACGTCAACCGCAACCAGGGCGCGGGACTCGTGAACATCGTCTCCACCGACTCCTACGAGGCCAACGTGGCTCCCAACTTCGAAGACGACACGGCCTTGACCGTCGGCGATTTCGACGGCGACGGAGACCTGGACGTGGCCGCCTTCTTCGATACGCGCAGCGACGGGGTTCCAGTCCTGCAAGTGGCCCAGGTCTGTCTCAATAACGGAAATTGCGCCTTGGCCTGCCCCGAGGCCCCGACCATCGATTTGTTCGACGCCCATCCGGGGGAAGACCCCGCGCCGGTCTCCGTCGAGGCGGGGGATTTCGACGGCGACGGGGACGTGGACTTGGTTTTCTCGGAGCCGGGCTTGGCTATCGACGGCCTGCAATATTATGACAACGACGGGACGGGCGCCTTCACCGCCGGAGATTTCGTGGCCCTCGGGACCGTGGCTCCCCGAGTGCTGACCACCGGCTGCTACAACAACGACAACGTCACCGACGTCGCGGTCACCGCGACCCTGCCCGTGGGCGAATTCGCGATCGGACTCATCGGCGTGGTGACCTCCGGTCCCGGAGGGACGCTCAATCCGCTCACCGGCCTGACGCCGGGCTCCATCGGAGCGGCGGGCATCGACACCGCGGATTTCGACAATGCCGGCGGCGACGACATCATGATGATCGGGACCAACGGCCAGGGCCAGCGCTCGGTGTTCGTGATGATGAACGGCTTGGAGACGGTCAGCGCGATCGCGGGCGCCGACCAGAGCGGCGATCCCGGCGTTCCGGTCGCCGTATCCGGCGCCTCCTGTTCGGTCTCCCCCGAGATCACGGATCCTTTTTCCGACCCGGCCCGTTTCGCGGTGCAATGGACCGTGACGGCCTCGCCGGCGGGCGCCACGCCAGGCTTGAGCGGCGCCGACACCCTGACCCCCGCTTTTACCGGGGATCTGGCTGGCGTCTATACCCTGCAGCTGGAATGCCGCACGCGCTGCACCACGCGGGTCGTCGACACCAAGAACGTCACGCTGGGAGGCGTCGTTCCCACGCCTTCCCCGACCGCCACTCCCCTGCCGTTGCTGCAGACGCAGGGCGGTTGCCTGGCCAGCCTCGCGCCCGGCGCGGGGCCCGGAAATCCGGGCGCGATGTGGGTCTTGCTGGGGGTGTTGCCGGCGGCCTTCGGATGGCTGCGGCGCCGCCGCGGCTGAAGGAGCGGGGATTCACTTCAAGAGCAGCATGACAAGGCCCGCGATCGCGGCGATGCCGACCAGGATGCCGGCGACGATCATGAGCTTTTCGGCCATCGAGAATCCCGGCTTGCCGGGCGCCGATGGAGCGGCCGCGGGTGCGGCCGGCTGGACCGGAGACGGAGGCGCTTCGGGCGCGGGCGGGGCCTCGGCGGCGCGTTTTTCCTCTTCCTCGGCCTTTTCCTTGTCGAGGGCTTCCTGCACGGCCTTGGCCTCGGCCTCGCGCCGGGCCGTTTCTTTATCTTCCGCCTCTTTGGCCAGGCGCTCTTCCTCAAGCTGCTTCTGGGCGAGCCGCTCGGCCTCGCGCATCGCGGCCTCTTTTTTCTTTTTGGAGATCTCCTGGCTGATGACCTCGAGGTTGACGTCCTTGGGGTTTCGGTAGAGCAGCTTGACCGTACCCAGCATGATCTTGTCGCCGTCGCGCAGCAGCTTTTCTTCGACCCGGTCGTTGTTGACGAAGGTGCCGTTCTTGCTTTGCAGGTCGACGATCACGATGCCGCCCCACTTGCGCTCGAGCTTGGCGTGCAGGCGGCTGATGACGTTTTCGTCGATGGTGAGGTCGGCGGCCCCGTCGCGGCCGATGACCACCTCCTGCTTGGAGTCGGGGATCAGCAATTTCTTGCCCACCGCCACGCCGTTCAGCACCTCGATGCTGGGGGTATCGTCGGCGTCGAGGGTCTTGAGCATCTTTTTGATCAGCTTGATCTCGAGGATGTCGGTGTCGGTGTCCTCTTCCACGGCGGGCTCGGGCCCGTCCTCGGCCAGCAGGAAGCGGATCTCGTAGTCCTCGATGCGGATCACGTCGCCGGAGCGGAGCAGGTTTTTCTCGAGCGGCCGGATCTTCTGGTTGTTGAGAAAGGTGCCGTTGCCGCTCTTCAGGTCGCTGAGGTAGTAGTCCTGCGCCTCCCGGACGATCTCGGCGTGCCGGCGCGAGATGGACTTGATCGGCAGCTCGACGTCGCAGGTGTTGGTGCGCCCGAAGACGATCGTGTCCTGGGGCAGGGTATATTCCTGCTCCTCCTGCGTCTTGAGATTGTGGACGATGAGCTTGGGCATGGGCCGGGTCGAGTTTACTTGCACTTGCCGTTTTCGGCGATGATTTTTTGCGCGGCGTCGATCGAGGCCTGCAGGTCCTTGGGCGCCACCTTCGTGAAACGGCAGAGGTAGTTGACCGCCGAGGCGACGTCGCCGCCCTGCAGCTTGATGGCCCCGATGCCGAAGAGGGCGCGGGGGTAGTTGGGATCGATGGCCAAGGTCTTGTTGTACCACTCGGAGGCGCTGGCTAAATCGCCGAGCCGCAGGTAGGCATAGCCCAGGTTATAGGTCGCGTCGGCGTAGTTGGGGATCTGCTGGATCAGGGATTGGTAGTAGTTGATGCTTTCCTGGTAAAGCCCCCGCGCGGCATCGAGGCCGTTGCGGGCCCGGGCATCCTCGGCCTGGCTGAACTTGGCATAAGCCAGGTTGAAGAGGATCTTGGGGTTGTTGGGGTTGGCCTGGCGGGCCAGGGCCAGCTCGCGCTCGGCCAGGACGTAATTCTTCTCCTGGATGTAATACAGGCCCATGTTCAGGTGGGCGTCGACGTTGTTGGGGTTGGCCTCCATGGCCTTGTTGAAGGCGAATTGGG
>JADYZQ010000223.1 GCA_020853015.1 Deltaproteobacteria bacterium | reverse complement strand
GCAGCGCCCCCGCGGCGCCGCAAAGCCAGGCCGAAGGCGCCCAGCGCAAGACCCTGGGCGAGACGCCGCCCATCGTCGCGCGCCTGGTCGACCACCCCGACCTAAGCCCGCTCTTCGCCCACTACGGCGCCATCCAAAAGGCGCGGCGCAAGCTACGGCTGCTCAGCGGCAAGGACGGCAAGGTGGTGCTGGCGAAGAACACGGTCGGCGCCGCCGACAACAAGGGCAACGTTTATCTGGGCGTGGAATTTTTGCAGGAGCACGGCGGCAACGACGCCCTGCTCAGCGCCGTGATGGCCCACGAGTGGGGCCACCTGATCAGCAACACCTCGAAGCACGGCAACCTCGACCACTTGAGCTGGGACGAGATCTTCAAGCTGCGCCGCGACGAGGAGGCCGCCGCCGACGTCTTCTGCGGCCGCATGCTGGCGATGATGGGCTACTCGCCGGACGCGATCATTCAATTTCTGCTGCGCGCCGAGAAGGGCAACGACACGCTGAAATACTACGCGGCCCCGATCCGCGGCGCGATCATCCAAGAGGCCCACCGCCTACACGCCCAGCGCGACGAGCTGACGCGGCGGCTGTTCCACAAGAGCATTTATCCGAATCCTTATACTTCTCGGATTATTTTGGCGGATGAGTGACGGCTTGCGGCAACCCTTCGTTTACAAAACTCTATAAGGTCCCGCCATTGATAAAATATAAAGATTTCAATATCTTCCACCGATTTTTCAACTTACGGCCCACCTAAATCAGAACACTTGCTTCTTTCCAAAACCCCTGGTAGGCAGGCGGCCCCTATGAAATTAAAGAAATTTTTGCCTCTCCTCCTCGCCGCGGCCCTAGGCCTCGGCGCCTCCGCCTGCGGATTCAAAAAAGTCGCCACCAAGGCCAGCGCGCAAATCTTCTACGACGCTACCCCCTCCATCGACCGCGAGGACGACGTCGAGTTGGCCGAGCAGGCCAGCCTGGGCTTCCTGAAGATGCTCGAGGGCTTCTATCTGCAAAACCCCAAGGACAAGCAGGTCTTGCTCCTCCTGACCAAGGCCTACTCAGCCTACGCCTTCGGCTTCACCGAAAATGAGATCCTGGCCAACAAGGGCGGCAACCAAGCCGACTACGATCGGGCCATGGCCCGCGCCAAGCGCTTCTACACCCGGGCCCGCGACTACGGCATCCAGTTGCTCTCGCTCAAGCCCGCCTTCGCCAAGGCCCAGGAAGGGACGCTCGACGAATTTCAAAAATCCCTCAAGAAATTCGGTCCCGGCGACCTCGAAGAGCTCTTCTGGGCCGGCTTCGCCTGGGGCAACTACCTGAATTTCAACAAAGACTCCACCGACGCCATCGCCGAGCTGCCGCGCATCGAGGCCATCTTCAACCGCATCCTCGAGCTCGACGAGACCTATTACTTTGGTGGACCGCATCTCTTCTTCGGCGCGTTCTACGGGAGCCGCCCCAAGTTGTTGGGCGGGGACCCGGAGAAATCCAAGATGCACTTCGACAAGGCGATCGAGATCACCCAGGGCAAGGCCCTGATGGGCCCGGTCAACAAGGCCCTCTACTACGCCGTGCAGGTCCAGGACGCCGCGCTCTACACCAGCCTCTTAGGCGAGGTGGTCGCGGCCGACGCCGCGGCGCTGCCCGAGCAGCGCCTCTCCAACGAGCTCGCCAAGCGGCGCGCCAAGATCTTGCTCGAGAAAAAATCTTTGTTTTTCACTCAGGCCAATTCCGGCAAATCCAAAAGGAAAAAATAAACGGCGGGTCCCACCCGCGGATTCCCACACGAGGAGGAAATAATGCGTCCGTATTTACGTTCCCTTGCCCTTGCCTGCTTCGGCGCGGCGACGATCGCCACGAGCGCCCAGGCCGCCGAACACGAAATCAAGCTCTCCGTCCTGGCCCCCGAAGGCTCCACCTGGGTCAAGGAGATGGAGGCCATGAACCAAGAATTGCAGGCCAAGAGCGGCGGCAAGCTCGCCCTCAAGATCTACGCCGGCGGCGTCAGCGGCGACGAGAAGGACGTGCTGCGCAAGATGCGCATCGGCCAAGTGCACGCGGCGGCCTTCACCGGCGTGGGCCTGGGCCAGATCGTCCCCTCGGTGCGCATCCTCGAGCTGCCCATGCTGTTCCGCAACTACCAAGAGGTCGACTACGTGAAGGGCAAGCTGCAGCCCGAGTTCGACAAGCAGTTCGACGCCAACGGCTTCGTCCTGCTGGGCTGGGCCGAGGCGGGCTTCGTCAACATCTTCAGCAACAAGCCCATCGCCAACAAAGAGGACATGAAGGGCGTCAAGATGTGGGCCTGGGAGGGCGATCCCCTGGTCAAGGCCATGTACGAGACCCTGGGCATCGTCCCGATCCCCCTGGCCCTGCCGGACGTCCTCACCTCGCTGCAGACCAACCTGATCGACGGCGTCTACGGCCCGCCCCTGGGCGTCATCGCTCTGCAGTGGTTCACCAAGGTCAAGTACATGACCGAGGCCAACCTGGCCAATTCCACCGGCGGCCTGCTGATCAGCAAGGCCCAGTTCGCCAAGCTGCCGCCCGACCTCCAGACCCTGCTGAAAGAGACCGGGGCCAAGTACGGGGCCCAGCTGGTCCAAAAGATCCGCGCCGAAAACACCTCGGCCATCGCCACCTTGAAGAAGAACGGCATCCAGATGGTCGCCGTCGACCCCAAGGCCAAGGAAGAGATGATCCAGCTCTCCGAGGCGGTCTACCCCAAGCTGGCCGGCAACCT
>JADYZQ010000222.1 GCA_020853015.1 Deltaproteobacteria bacterium | reverse complement strand
GTCGCGATGTCGTCGGTGCCCAGGACGCTCATCGCCCGCTGCATGGTCCCGCGCCCCGAGTTGTAGGCGTTGATCGCCAGGGGCCAGTTGCCCAGGGCCTCGTAGTTGGACTTGAGCAGCTTCGCGGCGGCGTGGCTGGCCATGATCGGGTCGTTGCGCTCGTCGGCGATCGAGTCGATGCTCACGTATAGCCGGCCCGTGCTGGGCATGAACTGCCAGATTCCGCTCGCTCCGACCTTGCTGCGGGCCTTCATGTTGAACATCGACTCGACGAAGACCAGCCGCGTGATCTCGACCGGCACGCCGTGGCTCGCGAAGATGTCCTCGATCTCTTCCAGATATTGCCCGGAGGCCTGGAGGCCCGCGGTGAATTTGTCCTGGATGCCGGTTTGGCTGCGGATGCGGCCGTCCTCGGTCGCGGCGAGGAATTTGAGGGGGTCGGGATCGGATTGGAAGAGGTCGTAGAGGCGGCGCTCCTCGGCGTCGAGCTGGGCGGGCGTGTAGTCGCCCTGGTGGAGCTTGAGCAGCATGGCCCGGATCCGGTCCTTCTCGCCCTGGATGCGCTCCTTGCGTAGGGCGCGGCGCGCCGCGGGGCTGAGGCCGGCGCTGTCGTAGATGTCGCTGAAGTCCAAGACCGAGTAGATCACGCGCAGGTTCTTGGTGTCGTGGAAGACCTCGTGGCGCCGGTCGTACTTGGAGTAGACGAGCTTCCAGAAATCCACCGCGTGCCGGATGTCCGGGGGGACCTCGAACTTGTGATGGACCAGCTTCCGCCCCTCGTGGGTGGTGAGATAGTTGGCGCGCTCAGACGCCTCGCCCTTGCCCTTCTTTTTCTTCTTGGCCTTTTTCTCGACGGGCGGAGGCGGCGCCTCGGAGAGCAGGATGGGCGGCGCGCCGGGCGGCAGGGCCGGCGCGGCGACGGGCGCCGGGGCGGCCTCGGCCTTGGGGTCTTTCTTCGGCTTGGCGAAGGAGAAGGCGAGGGGCAGGCCCAGCAGGGCCAGCACGGCGAGGATCTTTCCGCCTTGGATAAGGAAGGCCTTGTTACCCAGCAAGCGTTTCATGGCGTTCTATTGGTTGAGCAGCGTCTCGAGGATGTCCTGCGCCAATTGTTTTTCCTTCCAAAAATTCTTCCCCTTGCCGTTCAGGATGAAGGAGTAGACGAAGGGGTGATTTTTCTCCGAGTTTTTGGGGTAAACGTAACCGGACAGCGAACTCACGCCGTTCAGGGTGCCCGTCTTGCCCAAAAAGCGGCCGGCCAAATCGCTGTTACGAAATTTCCTCTTCAGTGTACCATCCACGCCCAGCACGCTCAAAGAGGAAATGAACTCGCCGCGCAGTTTCGGGTCTTGGTAGGCGGCCTCGAGGGTCTCGGCCAGGGTCTCGGCCCGCAGCCGGCTCTTCTTGGAGAGGCCCGAGCCGTTCTCGAGCTCGACGCCCTGGGTGCGGACGCCCATCTCCTTAAGCTTCTTCAAGATCACCTTCACGCCCTTTTCGGTGGTGCCCGGGGCCCCGGCGAACTGGGCACCCAGGGTCTTGGTCAATTGCTCGGCCATGAAGTTGTCGGATTTCTTATTGATCTCCTGGAGGATCTCGCGGAGCGGCGGGCTCTCGGCGTCGACTAGGACCTTGGCCTTGGCCGGCGCGGCCGCCAGCCGGTAGGTCGCGGGGGCTTGGATCCCCTGGGCGCGCAGGGCCTCGAGGAGGCGCAGGCCCGCCAGGTCGAGGGGTTGGTGGATCGAGACCTTGTAGGTCTGGGGTTCGGATTTCAGCGAGATGCCGCCCTTCACCGCGATACCCAGGCCTTGCGCCTCGAGGTCGTTGCGGACGATGACGCGGCCCCGCTTTTTGACCGTCGCCACCTCGCCCGAGACGGGAAAGGCGGGGAGGGGAGGTTGGATTTGCACCTCGGCCGGGGCGCCGAGCTTCGGCCCGGGGCTGACGGTCACCTCGATCTGGTTGTGGTCCAGCGAGAGGGCGCCGACGCTGCAATTGAAGCCGGCGTCGCGTTGCCGGCCCTCCATCTGGCCCGGGAAGTCCTGGCCGTCGAAGTAGCTGCCGTCGACGAGGACTTGGTCGATTTGGCGGAAGCCCTGCTTTTTCAAGCCTCGTACCATGGCCTCGAGACGGTAGCTGTCCAGGCTGGGGTCGCCGAAGCCCTTGAGGATGAGGACGGGAAGGCGGCCTTGGCGAATGTCGCCCGCGCCGAGGAACTGGGTCTTGAAGCGGTAATCCGGCCCCAGCAGGGCCAGGGCGGCCAGGGTCGTGAGGACCTTCGCGTTGCTGGCCGGGTTGAGCAGCCGGTCGGCGTCCTTTTCGTAGACGACCTTGCCGGTCTCCAGGTCGCGGATGAGGATCCCGTACTGGACATCCTCGGAGGAATGTTGTGAGGTCAGTTCCTCGAGTTCGAGGCGCAGCGGGTTCGCTTGAGCGGCGGGCGCGACTTTGTTAAGGGTGAGCGACAGGACGATGAGCGGCAAAGCGAGGAAATTTTTCATTGTTTTTCTTTTTCTCCTAGCGGGCTGCGTCCGTCAAGGGGGGGCTCGCGATTTTACGGTCGCTATCGAGAGCTACCCCGCCAATCTCGATCCCCGCTACCCCAACGACGCCTACTCCAGCAAGCTGCAGCAGCTGATCTTCAACGGCTTGCTTAAGTTCGACGAGGAGATGCGGCTGGTGCCCGACCTGGTCGACGGCTACGAGTACCGCAGCGACACCCGGCTGCGCTTGCGGCTGCGGCCCGGGGTGCGCTTCCACGACGGCCGCGAGCTCTCCGCGAAGGACGTCCTCTACACCTTCAAGTCGCTGATGGACCCGAAGAAGCGCTCGCCGCTCTACGACACCTTCCGCCGCATCGCTGAAATCGAGGCGATCGACGACCTCACCCTCGAGATCGAGCTCGAAGAGCCCTTCGCGCCCTTCCTGACCGCCCTCACCGTGGGCATCGTCCCGCAGGGCGCCGACGAGGCCGCCCCGGCGCCCTTCGCCCAGCGCCCGATGGGCACCGGGCCCTTTCAATGGGTGGGGGCGCGCGCGGACCAATGGATCCGGCTCAAGGCCTTTCCGGATTATTTCGAGGGGGCGCCCAGCATCGGCGGACTCCAGTTTAAGACCATCCGCGACGACACGACCCGCGTCCTCCAACTGCTGCGCGGCGAGGTCGACCTGGTGCAAAACGCCGTTCCCCTGCTGATGGCCGAGTGGCTTCGGCGGAAGACCCAGCTGGTCATGGCCAGCGACACCGGCATCAATTATGCCTACCTGGCCTTCAACCTCCGCGACCCGGCCCTGCAGGACCGCCGGGTCCGCGAGGCCATCGCCCTGGCGATCGACCGGGACAAGCTGATCGAGTACCGACTTAAGGGTTTTGCAAAAAAGGCGACCGGCATCCTGGCCCCCTCCAACTGGTGCTATGAGAAAAACGTCAGCCAGTACGATTTCAATCCCGAGCGGGCCAAGGCCCTGCTGGAGGAGGCCGGCCTGAAAGACCCCGACGGTCCCGGCCCCAAGCCCCGTTTGAGCCTGACGCTCAAGACCTCCAACAAGCGCGACCGGGTGGCGATGGCCCGCGCCATTGCCGCGCAACTGAAAGAGGTGGGGATCGCGATGGAGGTGAGGTCCTACGAGTGGGGGACCTTCTTCCGGGACATCAAGACCGGGAATTTCCAGATGTACAGTTCGACCTGGGTGGGGGTGACCGAGCCGGACATCTATTATTACGCCTTCGCCTCCTCGCAGTTTCCGCCCAAGGGGGCCAATCGCGGCTTTTACTCGAACCCCGAGCTCGACAAACTTCTCGAGGCCGGACGAGTCTCCACCGTGACCTCGACGCGCAAGGAGATTTATTCCCAGGTGCAAAAGATCATTTCCCGCGAACTGCCCTACGTGAGCCTGTGGTATGAGGACAACGTGGTCTTCACCCGGCCCCAGGTCGAGGGCTACAGCCTGAGGCCCGACGCCTCGCTGTTGGGGCTGACCCGCACTAAGCTCGAAGCGAAACCCCCGACGACGACGGTCACCGATGCGCAACTACGTCTTTAAACGCCTGCTCTTCCTCATCCCCACCCTTTACGTGGTGGTGAGCCTCGTCTTTTTGCTGATCCACCTCGTGCCCGGGGACCCGGTGGACGTGATCCTGGGCGAGCGGGCGATGACCGCCGACCGAGAGCGCCTGAGGCAAGAGCTGAAACTGGACCGCTCGCTCTGGGTGCAACACAGCTATTTCATCTCGGGCCTGCTGAAGGGCGACCTGGGCGAGTCGCTCTACGACCGCAAGCCGGTCACCCAGTTGATCCGCGAAAAATTCCCCGCCACCTTCAAGCTGGCGCTCTTCGCGATGTTGGTGGCGCTCTCGGTGGGAGTGCCCCTCGGCCTGGTGTCCGCCATTTGGAAGGACGGGGGCGTCGACAACGGCGCGATGTTCCTGGCCCTGTTCGGGATCTCGATCCCGCACTTTTACTTGGGTCCGCTGCTGATCATGATTTTCTCGATCAAGCTCGGCTGGTTTCCCGTCTCGGGCGACGAGGGATTTCTTTCGCTCATCCTCCCGGCCTTTACGCTGGGGACGGCCTTGGCGGCGATCCTGTCGCGCATGACCCGGGCCTCGATGCTGGAGGTGATGAAGGCCGACTACGTGCGCACCGCCCGGGCCAAGGGCCTGGGGGAGGGGAAGGTGCTGATCAAGCACGCCTTCCGCTCCGCCCTCATCCCCGTGGTGACGATCATCGGCCTGCAATTCGGCGCCCTTTTGGCTGGGACCGTCGTCACCGAAAAGATCTTCAACTGGCCTGGCATCGGGAGCCTGCTGCTCGGCGGTATCGAACGCCGCGACTACCCGGTGGTGCAGGGCTGCGTCCTGACCATCGCCTTCACCTTCATTGGGGTCAACATGCTCACGGATTTTTGCTACGCGATGCTCGACCCGAGGGTGAAGCTTGGCAAGGAGGAGACTTGAGCTTCCCCCGGTTTTATTTCGCTATTGACAAGTGATAACAAATATCAATATTTTGTTATCATGATTCGCACTCAGATAAGCCTGTCAGAACTGGAATACGACCGCGCCAAGGAAGAGGCGAAAAAGCAGGGGATTTCCTTGGCCGAGTTTTTTCGGCGTTCCCTTCGGAATATGCTTCCCGCCTCCCGGGAAAAACCTTGGATGCGTTACGCCGGGCTCGTCGAATCCGGAAATCCCAAATCCAGTCAACAAATCGACCAACTGATCTATGGCCAAAAAGACTGAAGCCTACGTCGATACCTCGGCGCTGATCGCCTTTTTGGACCGTTCCGACAGCTACCACTCTTTGTTCGTGGGCTTATTCTCCGACCCGCCGTGCATCCTGACGACCTCCCTGGTCATCGCGGAGGGGCACGGCTGGTTTTTAAAGCGCTACGACGCGTTCCGCGCCCTGCAGTTCATGGCCTTTATCGAAGAATTGCGATCCTTGGAAATAGTCGAGATCGGACAAAAGCAGCTCGCCGACGCGACGAAAGTCCTCCGCCGTTTTTCGGACCAGGACCTGACCTTGGCGGACGCCTGCGGTTTAAGCCTCATGGAAAAGCGAAAAATACGGCGCTGCTGGTCCACGGATTTCCACTTGGGGCTCACCGGGGTGCCTTTGATCATTCATGCGTAACCTCCTCCACGGTACAAGGCTATGAAACTGCCGGTGCAGCTCGAGCTTCGGGGGCTTCCCGTCCTGGTCGCGGGTTGCGGCACGGGGACCGCGCGGGCGCTCTTCGCCTTGGTCGAGAGCGGCGCTCGGGTGACCTTGGCGGCCTCGGGCGCGCTTCCGAAAGAGGTGGAACTTTTGGCGAGCCAAGGGGAGATACGGCGCCTTCGGGCGCCCTTGAAAAAATCCGATATCAAAAAATACCGATTGGTCTTCGCCGCAGGCCCCGGCCGGGCGGAGAGTCGCCGTATCCTGGCCTGGGCCCGCGCCGCCAAGGTCTGGGCGGGTAGCCTCGAGGTAGGCGAGGAAGGGGAGGTCGCGCTCTTAAGCAGCGTCCGTCGGTCGGGCCTCACGGTCGCTTTCGCCGACGCGAAGGCCCGGCCGGCCCTGACCGTCTTCCTGCGTCGCCGGCTTCAGCGGGCCCTGCCGCGCTGGCTCAAACAGGCCCGGAAGGCGGCGCCCAAGCTGAAGCGGCGCCTGATCCGCGGCTGGGCCTCGGTCGCCCGTAATCCCGATTGATTTAAAAGGGCTTTTTGACTAAGGCTGCGGGGCCCTAGGCGCCCCTATGAACCGTACCCTTTTTATCGTCACTTTCGGACTCTATCTGACCGCGGGGATCCTTTATCTCCTGCAGTTGATCTTCACCCGCGCCTCCTTGGCGAAGTTCGCGGTGCGCTTCACCTTTATCTCCTGGCTGCTCGAGACGGTCCTCCTCGTCCTGCTCTTTATAAAGAACGGCTACCCCTTCCTGATCGACAGCTTCTCCAGCTACGCCCTTAGCGCCTGGGTGGCCGCGGCCGTCTTCCTGCTGCTCAACCTCAAGTATCGCTTCGCCCTGGTGGGGGCGATGATCCTCCCCTTGATCTCGGTCTTCTACCTGCTGGCCTGGTTCTCCTCGGAAAATTACGAGGCGGGGCGGGCGATCATGCACAGCCCCTGGGGCAGCGTGCACATCATCTTCAGCTTCCTCGCCTTTGCCATCTTCGCGGTGAGCTTCGTTTTGGGAATTCTTTTTATAATCGAGGAGTTTCAACTGAAGTATAAGGTTTCGCCTAAGCTCTTTTTGCGGTTGCCCAGCCTGGACTCCGTCGAGCAGATCCACGCCAAGGCCCTGACCGTGGGCTTCGTCCTGCTCACCGGCGGCATCGTCACCGGGGCGGCCTGGGCGAAATCCGTGACCGGTTTTTATTTTTTTGAGGACGCCCGCCAGCTTTGGTCGATCATAGCCTGGCTGATCTACGCCCTTTTTTTGCAGGCCCGGATCGCCGCCGGCTGGCGGGGGCGGCGGGGGATCTTGCTATCCCTGCTCGGATTTGTTGTGATAGTTTT
>JADYZQ010000221.1 GCA_020853015.1 Deltaproteobacteria bacterium | reverse complement strand
TGATGATGGCGAGCGAGGTCTTGCCCAGGCCCGGCGGGCCGGAGAAGAGACAATGGTCCAAGGGTTCGCCGCGCCGCTTCGCCGCCTCGATGAAGATCTCGAGCTTCTCCTTCACCCCCGTCTGCCCGACGTAGTCGGCGAGGCGCTTGGGGCGCAGCGAGCGGTCGATCTCTTCCTCCTCGGGAAGCAGGGCCGCGGCATCCATGTGGACGTTGTCACGGGACATGGGCGAGGATTAACTTAACTCCCTTTTTGAAACAACAGCGAAAATCGGACGTAATCGGGAAAAACCTGGGCCCCGCGCTTCTCGAGGCGAATCTGCTCGAAGCGCAGCCGCGCCTTCCCTCCGGGGAGGATCCGATCGAAGGTCATTTCTTCGGGCTTGAGGCGAAATATCGAGGATTCGCGCTCGGCGGGCGAGGCGGTCTCGTAGCGAGTCTTGAGGAGGGGACCGTAAATCGGCTCGAGGTCGATTTTTCCGAGGGGACGGCCTTCGAGATAGAGCTCGAGCTGCCTTCCCTCCTTGGGCAAGAGGGCGCAGAGCGGTGACTCTTGGCTTCCCTGGGGGCAATCGGCCCTGGACCGACCGCCCTCGAGAAAATGGATCGCCGCGCTGGGAAAATACAGGTCGAAACCACGGACGACGATTTCGCGGTAGGAAGGAAAGTCGGCCAGGAAGTTGATCGCCACCGCCTCGGCCTCGACGAAGCCCTCCGGAGGAAGAGAGGGGTCGCGGGTCAAGATGCGACGCAGCGGTCGGAGGTCGCAGCGGGGCTTTCCTTCCTCGTCGACGGTCTCCAGCCTGGGTCCTAAATAGGGACGGAGTCCTTCGCAGCCGTAATGGCTCTCCAGATAGCCGATCTGGCCGAGCAGTCGCTCTTTCGTCGCCGTGGGTAGAGAGAGCAGGGCCTCCGTCGCGGGGGCGCCGGGCGCCAGGCCGGCTTCCTTCAAGCTCGCCGCGAGGCGCTCCTCCTGACTGCGGCGGCTGACCTGATAGGGGCCCTGCGGGCCGCTTACGGTGAACAGGGCGATCAGGCTCAAGCTGATCGGGATCCAGCGGATCCCGGGGCGCTTCCTCAGCAGAAAGTGCAGGCATAGGCCCAGGCCCCAGAGGCCGAGGAGGGCGGCATAGTAGCGCGACGGCGTCCAACCGTAGTGCTGGATCAGCCGGAAAACGGCGTAGCTCACCGCGCCCAGCATCGGGAGCAGCCCCAAGAAAAATCCCTTTTCGAAGACCCTCAACCAGCGGGGAGCGGGGTCTTCGCGGAGGGGATAGAACAGGAGATAGGTCAAGAGTCCGAAGCCGCCCCAGGCGAAAAAAGCCACCGCGGAAGCCGCGTCGACGGTTCTTCCCGTCGCCAGTCTTTGAATCAGCCACAGCTCGAGGACGAGGCCGATGGCCACGGTCAAAGGCAAGAGGACGAATTGGGCAAAGGCGTTTAAGCCCCGGGGGTAGGGGGGAGGCCGGCGTTCCAAGGACTCGAAATCCTCGGGCACCCCCGCCAGAAAGAACCATGTGTTGAAAATGCCGACGATCGAGGCGGCGCAGACGACGAGGATATAGCCCAGGACCGGAAACTCCAGGATCCTCGAAAGCGCCGCGAAGAACAGCAGGGTGCCGACATAGAGAGTCCCGGAAAATAGCACGGCGGCGAGGATGCGGAGGAAGATCTTCCGATTGTATTCCCAAAATCCGCGCGGCTCCCGTTTGCCCAGATAGGGCGCGTAGGCCGCGAATGCGTGCAGCGCGAAGAAAAGCCCAAGGTATTCGAAGAGAAAGGCCTCGCCGATCGCCGCCTCGTTCAAGGAGCGCAGGCGCAGGTAATACAGAGTCAGCGTCGCGAAACCGAGGCCGGGCGCCAAGAGCGGCCCCGCCGCTCCTCTCCAGCGCCGCTCGGCGATCAGGCTGAGCGAATAGAGCCAGGAAATTCCGAGGGCCGCGACCAAGAGCAGCCGCCAATGCGCCCATTTCACCGGATCGTCGCCCGACTGAAAGGTCGCCTGAATCACCAGGGCCGTGCCCAAGGCTGCGACGGCCAAGACGCCGGGAAAACGCCGCAGGGCGCGTCCGGACGCGACGAGCAATCCGGATTTGGATGAGGGCGGCGAAGTCGGGTTTTCGGTCGTCATGGACGCTCCCTTCGCCGTCGCGGGAGTTTGAGGGTCATGACAGGGCCTTCAAGCCTTCGCGGACTAATTTTTCGAGAGGGAGCTCCGAGGCCCCGGGAATGGACTTCAAGGCCTGTTGGGCCTCCTGGCGGGTATAGCCTAGGTTGACCAAGGCGCTGATCGCCTCTTCCGAAAGGGAGGTCGGGGTCCCCACGGCGGGCGCGGCTGTCTCGCCGCCCTTGCCCAGCCAGGCCAGGACCTTGTCTTTCAGCTCGACGATCAGGCGCTCGGCGGTCTTCTTGCCGATGCCGGGGATGGCCGTCAGGCGCACCAGGTCCTCGCCGCGGATCGCGGCGGCCAGGTCCTCGACGGGCAGGCCCGACATGATGGTCAGGGCCAGCTTGGGGCCGACGTTGCTGACCTGGATGAGCTTGAGGAAGAGTTCTTTCTCGGAGCCGCGGCGGAAGCCGTAGAGACTGATGTTGTCCTCGCGCACGACGGTGTGGATCTTGAGCTCGAGCTTGGCGCCCAATTCGGGCAAAGAGAGGAGGGTGTTCTTGGCCAGGAAGATCTGGTAGCCGACGCCGCCGGTCACCAGCACCGCGTAGTCGGGCCCGATCTCCTCGAGGCTGCCTTGCAGGTAAGCGATCATCCGGCCTTCACCTTTTTCATCATGCGGTAGGAGTTGGCATGGCAAAGGGCCACCGCGAGGGCGTCGGAGGCGTCGGCGAAGGCGGCGCCGGGCAGCTTCAGGAGGGCCTGGACCATCCGTTGGATTTGTTCCTTGCCCGCGTGGCCGTAACCGGTCACGGCCTGCTTGACCTGCAGCGCGGTGTACTCGAAGAGCGGCAGTCCCGCGCGGGAGACGGCGACCATGGCGGCGCCGCGGGCGTGGCCCAATTTGAGCGTGCTTTGGACGTTCTTGGCGACGAAGATGTTTTCGATGGCGACGGCGTCCGGAGAGAATTTTCCGATCAGGGCTTCGACGCGGTCGTGAATATAGCGCATGCGGTCGCCGAAGGGGTCCTTGGGCGGCGGAAAGATGCCGCCGTTGTCGAGGTGGGCGACGCGGCCCGAAAGTTCCTCGATCAACCCGTAACCCGTCACCGTACAGCCGGGGTCGATGCCCAGGATCCGCATAAGCTCCTATTTCGCCAGCTTTTCCATTTCTTCTTCGGAGATATCGAAGTTGGCGTAGACGTTTTGCACGTCGTCGTGGTCCTCGAGGTTTTCCATCAGCTTGAGCATCTTCTCGGCGGGATCGCCGGTCAGCTTGACCGTGTTCTGCGGAATCAGGCCGATCTTGGCGCTCAAGGTGGGGATATTCTTGCCCTTGATCGCGTTCAGCACCGCATCGAAGCTCGCGGGGTCGGTGAGAACCTCGAAGGAGTCGCCGGCGTCCTGGATGTCTTCGGCGCCGGCGTCGAGGGCGAGCTCCATGAGCGCATCCTCGGCGATCGCCTTCTTGTCGACGACGATGCTGCCCTTCTTGTGGAAGACCCAGCCGACCGAGCCGGTCTCGCCCATGTTACCGCCGCCCTTGCTGAGCATATGGCGTATCTCGGCGACGGTGCGGTTTTTGTTGTCGGTCAAAACCTCGATCATGATGGCCGCTCCGCCGGGGCCGTAGGCCTCGTAGGTGATCTCGTCGTAGGTGACGCCTTCCAACTCGCCGGAGCCGCGCTTGATCGCGCGTTGGATGTTGTCGTGGGGCATGTTCTCGGCCTTGGCGGCGTCGATCGCGGTACGGAGCCGTGGATTGCCCCCGGGATCGCCGCCGCCCATCTTGGCGGCGACGGTGATTTCTTTGATGAGCTTGGAGAAGATTTTTCCGCGCTTGGCGTCGGTGGCGCCCTTCTTGCGCTTGATCGTTGCCCATTTACTATGGCCGGACATGCTGAAACCTCGGGATTCTAAAAAGGAATTTTCGAAAACAGACTGGATTTTGGATACCTGAGCGGCCGCGATTTCACAAGAGAAAGTTTGGCGCTTCGGGACCGGCGGCGAGCGTCGCAAGCCGCAGGGCGGCGGCCGCGCGGGCCCAGAAAGGCGGCGGGGCCGCGTCGCCGATCAAGCAGCGGAGCCGTCCGCCCAACTTCGCGCGCAGCCGGCGGCGGGCGAGCCAGCCCAGGCTCACTTTCTTTTCGGCCGGAAGCGCGAAGGCCTTGCCGAGCTCTTCGCCGGCTTTGGCCTCCAGCCAGGGTCCGCTTAAAAACAGCGCCTCGGGACGAAAGCGGCGCAGCAACGGCCCCAAGGCCTCGCCGCGCGGCGCGAGCACCGACTGCAGGGCCGCGAAGATCGGCCAGTAGAGGCAGGCGACGCGGGCGAAGCTGCGGCTTAGATCCGCCGCCGAGAGCAGGCGCGGCGCCTTCGCGGCTCCCAGCGCGTGGCTCAGCTTGGCGCAGGCTTCGTTGACCTCGCCGTAGCGCAGCGGCTTTTCTTCCAAAGCGCCGTCGGGCGCGACCCGAAGCGGGCTCATCTCGCGGTCCTCGGTCAGTCCCTGGCGGATGCGGCGATAGGCGGCATGGTGTTTCGACTCGAAACGGATCCCGGCGTTGAAGACGCGGCGGAAGCTCCGCGCGAGTCCCTCGGGACCGCCCTGGGGTTCCTCGGGCAGGATCACGCGCCGTACACCCTTGCTGCGCTCGCAGAGGGGCCGAAGCCGGGCGAAGTCCTTAGCTTCGGCGAAGAGGAAGACGGGAGGATGGATGCGGAACAAGGCCTCGAGCCGCTCCGCGCCGATCTCCGCGGGCAGCGGCACGGTGCGCAGGCCCACGGTCAGGGCCCCCAGCTCGGCGTAGCTCCAGGTGGGGTGCGGCGAGGCGAGCAGATAGAAACACTCGCCCTCGCGGGCGCCTTCTTCGAGCAGTCCTAAGCCGAAGTGCTTGGCCTTGGACTTGACGAACCACCAGGGCAGCTCGTGGTACTCGCCGTCCTGCCAGATACCCAAGGCCGGCGCCTCGGCCTGTTGCTTGGCCAGCTCGTAGAAGCGTTGCACGACGGTGAGGCTCATGGGGCTCGGCCCTATTGCAGCTCGAAGCTCTTCTCGAAGGAAAACTGCGTCTCGGCGACCTTGTCGTAGACGGTGAAGACGGCGCGGTACTTCCCGACGGGGGCGTCCTTGGGCAGCTTGATCTGATTGGCGAAGAGCATGCTGGGATTGGCCTCCTTCACCACCTTGACCAGCTCGACCACCCGGGGTTGGTCCACCAGCGCCTTGCCCTCCGGGTCCTCCACCCGCAGGTCCTCGCCGATCGAGGCCTCCTGCTGCTCGTTCAGCTGAAATCCCTGCACCTTGAAGAAGACGAAGACCAGGTCGCCGCTGCGGAAGACCCCGTCCTTGCGGATCTGGCCGGGCGCGGGACCGGTCGCGAAATAAAACTCCGCGAGGCTGAGCTTGTCGGAGGTGCTGGCGGGCAGGGGCGCCGCGCTCTTCGGCTTCTCGGGGAGGGGCTTGGGCGTGGCGGGCGCGGGGGACGGGGCGCCCTTCTTCGGGGCGGGCCGCGCGCCCGGCAGGAATACCTTCAGCCCCTCGATCGGGCCCAGGCCGTACTGGGCGCGGATCAAATGGTTCGGATTGCGAAAGCCGAAATAGGCGACGGCCAAGACCAAGGCCACCGCGATCGCCGAACCGAGCCAGGCCTTCTGCGCCGGGGGTTTGGCGACGACCAGGGTGTCCGCGGCCATGTCGCCCAGGCGCTGCTTGCGCCGGCTCAGCGTCATCAGGGGATAGCCCAAGAAATAATCGAGGGGACGGAAGAGATTGCGGATCAGGGCGCCGGCCCCGTCCGGCGGCTCGCCGTGGTCGAGGACGACCTGGCGCTTGAACAGGGCCTTGCCGGGCGTCGTCCCGGTGAGAAATTCCAAAACCGTGTAATAGGCGACGAAGATCACCGGGAGGCTGAGCAGCACCACGTAGGAGAGCAGGGGCCGACTCGGCCGCATCAAGAGGAAGGTCCCATAGATCAAGAGCAGCGAGAGAACCAAATCGAGGCATTCCGCGAAGATCCGGCTTAAGGTCGAGGCCAGCGGCGTGTGCGCCAGATCGACGGCGGGGACGTAGCGGCGCGTCTTCTTGATGACGATCGTCTTCGCCGCGCGGTCCCCCAGCCGCTGGTTGAGTGGGGAGGACTCCATCGCGATCACCGCGATCAGGAAAAACAGCGGGTAGTCGACGATGCGCAAAAAATTACGGATGAAGACGTTGCCCAGCGAAGCCGCTTGGCCGCTCTCCTCGATGACGCGCAGGCGGCAAAAAAGCTTGCCCAGGGTGGCGCCGAACACCGATTCCATCGTGACATAATAGAAGAAGACGACCAGGAGGGTGATCCCGACGTGCATCAGGAAGCGACCGCGGCCCAGGTGCAGGGTGGCGATCCCGGGCATGCCGAAGAACTTGAGCAGGCCGTAGCCGACCAGGAAGTAGGCGTAGAAGGCGACCAGCGAGTCGACGAGAAAGGCGGCGAAACGGTCGCGCAAGGGGGCAGGCGAGTAGGCGCCCGCGGGCTGCGGGCGGGGCGCGGCGCCCGGACGCGGTTCTTTGAGGACCACCGGCTGCGCCGGAGGCGGCCGATAGGGGAGCTCGCGCGGGGCCTCGCGACGGGCCGCGGGCAAGGGTTCGCCCATCGGGGTGGTGTTCTCGTCGTGGACGATCACCCGGGAAGATCGCTTTTTGAACTCGATCTCGGTCAGCTCTTCTTCGTCGTCGTCCCAATTCAGGGGCATGCGTTCCTCGGATTCGGGCCCGGCGGCCGGCCCGCAGGGGCCGCCTTGGGAATACGTTCGAAGGGACGCGGCGTTTCTTATTGTCGCATCGCGTCAAACGCCCAGGCCGGGTCGTCCGTGATGATACCATCGACGCCCGCCTCGATGCACGCGTCTAATTGATGGAAATCATTGATGGTCCACACGATGACTTTTTGGCCTTTGCGGTGGGTCCGCTCGACGAATTTCTTTTGGATCAGGCCGAAGGAGGGATGGATGGAGTAGGGCTTGAGGAATTGCGCCGACCAGCCGCGCCGCAACGGCAGCGGGGACTTCTCGTAGAGCAGGAGGCCGATGCGGATGGCGGGATTCAGGGTCTGGAGGCGCGAGAGGATGGTGGGGTTGAACGAGCTCACCACGGCGCGGCGCAGGAGCCTGAACTTGACGATGGCCTCGGCGACGTCCAGCTCGATGCCGCGAGAGCGGACCTCCATGCCCTTGATCTCGATGTTGATGAGCTCGAGGCCCCGCGCCAAGTCGAGGACCTCGTTTAAGGTCGGGATGCGCTCGCCGCGGTAGGCCGCGCCCTTGAAGCGGCCGAAGTCTAGGCGGCGCAATTGCCGAAGCGAGAGCTTTTGCAGGTCGCCCGCCTTGCCGCTCAACTCTTGGGTGTCCCGGTTGTGGGTGACGACGATCTCGCCGGAGCCGCACTTCCAGACGTCTAATTCGATCCCATCGGCGCCCTGGCGCAGGGCCAGCTCGAAGGCGGCCATGGTGTTCTCGGGGGCCTGGGCGCTGGCGCCGCGGTGGGCGATGACCAAGGGGCGGCTCATGACCTCTCCTCCCGCCCCTGCCGGAAAAAGTCCAGCGCCGCGGCGGCGTAGAGCGCGGCGGTCTCGCTGCGCAGGACCGTCGTCCCGAGGGAGACCGGCGTAAAGCCGGCCTCGCGGGCCCGGGACTTCTCTTCCGGGCTGAGGCCGCCCTCGGGGCCGACCAGGATGGCCCAGCTTCCAGCGTCTCCGATCGCCTCGCCGAGCGGGAGCGCCAGGCTGCGTTCTTCCAAGAGGAGCTTGCGGCGACCGGCGTCTTCTCCGATGAGGTTCAAGAAGGAATGAAGGTCCATCGGCGGGTCGATCCGAGGTGAAGCGATTCTTTCACATTGTTTCAGCGTTTCTTGAGCAATCCTCTCTAGACGAATGATTTTATTATCGGAAATATCATCGCTTTTCCCAAAGCGTCCGCGGCTAAGCAGCAGGGGGCTGAAGCGCTCGACGCCGAGTTCGGTGGCCTTCTCCACCAGCCACTCCAGGCGGCTGAAGCGAATCAGGCCAAGTCCGATCCAAAGCGGAAGCCGGGTCTCGGGTTGCGAGGCAAGGCGTTGAAGGATGCGACCGACGCGGCGGCGGCCTTCGCCCTCGAGGCATGCCTCGGCCCGACTGCCGTCCGGGAGGCTCACCTCGAAGCGGTCCCCCGGCTTCAAGCGCAAGACGCGACTTAAGTGCCGCAGGTCCTCGGGGACGATCTCGAAGCGGCCCTCGGCATCCGGGGCCTGGCGGATGGGGAAGACCGGCATGGCGTTCCTACTTCATGCCCATGCGGAGGGCGCCGTCGAGGCGGATGACCTCTCCGTTGAGCATGGGGTTTTCGACGATGTGTCGGGCCAGGGCGGCGAATTCGGCCGGGTTGCCCAGGCGCTTGGGAAAGGGGACCTGCTCGGCCAGCGACTGGCGAGCGGGCTCGGGCAACTTGGCGAGCATGGGCGTGTCGAAGATGCCGGGCGCAATGGTGGCGACGCGGATGCCGTAGGCGGCCAGGTCGCGGGCCAAGGGCAGGGTGAGCGAGGCGATGCCGCCCTTGGAGGCCGCGTAGGCGGTCTGCCCCATCTGACCGTCGAAGGCGGCGATGGAGGCGGTGTTGATCAGCACGCCGCGCTCGCCGTCGGCGTTGGGGGCGTTTTCGGCCATAAGGGCGGCGGCGAGCCGGCAGACGTTGAAGGTGCCGACCAAGTTGACCTTGAGGGTGAACTCGAAGGTTTGGAGATCGACGGGCCGGCCCTTTTGCAGGGTCTTGAGGGCGAAGGCGATGCCCGCGCAATTGACGGCGACGTGCAGGGCGCCGAAGCGCTCTTTGGCGGCGGCCAAGGCTTGCTGGACGGCGGCCTCGTCGGAGACGTCGGCGGGGGCGAAGAGGGCGCGCTCGCCCAGCTGCGCGACGCTCGCCGCGTTCTCGTCGCGGGCGAGGTCGACGACGACGACCTTGGCGCCGGATTGGAGGAAGGTCTCGGCCACCGCCCGGCCCAGGCCGGAGGCGCCGCCGGTGACGAGGGCGACGGTGTCATTTAATTGCATAAGGTTCGTTCCTACAGGTGCTGGATCTTGATCCGGCCGTTCTCGATCGAGAGGGCGCGCCGGCCTTCCAGCATGGCCCGCAGGTCCTCGCCGATCAGCGCCGCGACCTGCGGCGAACACAGGCCTTGCTCCACCCATTGCTTCGGGTCGTGGAGCTTTTCAAGCACAATCTTGCGCAGCTCGTTGGCGGTGAGCAGGTGCCGCGAGGCGATCTGCAGCTGCTCGCTCAAGTTGCGCAGGTAGGTGCCCAAGAGGTCGATGACGCGGGCCTGGGCGGCGTTGGGGATGTTCGGGCGCGGGGCCTCCGGCAGCAGCTCGTTGGGCTTGTTGCGATGGGCCTCGATGATCGCCAAAAGCGCCTTGCCCTGGCGCTGGATCTCGCCGGAGTTGATGCCGCGGAACTTCCCCAACTGCTCGATGCTGGCGGGCCGGGCGTTGGCGATGTGAAAGAGGGTCTCGTCGTCGGCCACGCGGCGGCGCGGGATATTCAGGGCCCTGGCGCGCTTCTCGCGCCAGGCCACCAAGTCGCGGAGGATGGCGAAGCTGCGCGCCGAGATCCGCCCGCTCTTCGCCAGGCGGTGGGCGATCTCCTCGGAGTTGTCCTCGTAGAGCCGGGGATTTTCATAATAAGCGCTCAGCTCGAGGGCCCAGGCCTTGCGGTCGAGTTTCTCCAGGCGCCGCAGCATGCGGTCGCCGATCTCGACCAAGT
>JADYZQ010000220.1 GCA_020853015.1 Deltaproteobacteria bacterium | reverse complement strand
TGGAGCGGCAAGACCAGCCATTGGAACCTCAAGCACTTCGGCACCGAGTTCGGCAGCATGCTCGTCACCTTCGTCCTGCTCCACGGCGTCGGCATGGGCATGCAGGGCCTCTCCGGCGCGAGCGCGCGCTACGTCGGCCGCGCCGAGGCGGGCATGGCCCGCGCCCTCGAGGGCGGCGGGGGCTTGGGCGCCGCGGCCTTCGAGCTGCGCCTCGCCAAGGGCATGGACGCGGTCGCCAAGTCGGGGATCACCGCCTGGGGCACGCGGGTGACGGCCTTCACCGGCAGCGAATACGTCAACGAGGCGATCGGCCTGCGCCCGAAAGAAAACGTCCCCTTCTGGGTGCGCCTCGCGGGCAGCGCCGTGATGGACGCGCAGATGATGATGGCGGGAAAGACCGTCAACGCGATCTCCGGCGGACGCATCGCCAAGCTGGAGAAGGCCAGCCAGATGAAGCTGGCCCAGCACAAGATGGATTACCAGGCGAAGGAACTGCTGCCGATCGTCCAGCGCATGGGCTTCGACGCGAAAACCCCGGTCGGCCGCGCGGTCTGGGAATCCCTGATGCGCTCTCGCGCCCAGGGCGAGAGCCTCAAGGCTATCGAGACCCGCACCGGCGCCGAAGAGATGGCGCGCTACGACAAGATCGTCGCCGAGCAGTTCGGCCTGGATCCCAAGAGCCCGCGGGGCCGCAACGCCAAGGCCGCCCTCTTGGGCTACGCGCAGATCCACCCCTTCGCCGAGCCGGGCAAACCGCTCGGCGCCGCCGAGCTGGCGGGGATCGCCGGCCGGCTGCACGGCGAGGCGACCAAACTGCTGACCGAGGCCGGGATCGAGCGCGGCGGGAGTTTCGACGCCCTGCGCGACGGCCTGCTGGGCTTCGCGCTGCAGACCGGGCTTGAGCCCGCCCATTTGGGCGAATACGCCGCCCAGGCCAAGACTTTGAAGGCGCCGCTGACTTCCCTGGCCAACCAGATCCTCGGGCCCGACGCCGCGCGCACCCCCGAGGGCCAGGCCCTGATGGGCGAGCTCGCGGTCTACGCGATGTTCCGCGCCTCCGCCCCCGAAAAGCTCGCCGCGCCGCTCGAATCATTGGGCGCCGGCCAGTGGGGCGCCGAGGCTCAGGCCGTGCTGCGGGCTCGCGCCGAGTCCCTGCTCGGCAAGGTGGGCGTCGAAACGCCTGCCGGCCGCGCTTGGATGGCGAAGCTTTTCCTTCGAACCCTCCACGAGAGCGCCCAGCCGGGCGACATCCTGCCGGGCCTCAAGGCCCAAGAGGCCGGAGGCGAGTTCCTTCCCATGTTGGCCGACGTCGCGGGCTTCACCAAGCCCAAGGAGCGCCTCGCCCTGGCGACTTGGGCGCTGGAGGCCGGCGTCACCTCCGAGGCGGTGAAGGGTTTGGTGAACCTGGTGCTCAAGGGCCAGATCGAGCTCCGCTTCGAGGGCGAGCGCTTGACGGCGACGCGGGTTCCCGAGGGCGAGCAGGCCGCCAAGTCCAAGGAAGTTTTGGATCGGCTTCCGGAGCTGCCCTCCGAATGGCTGCGCGAGGACCCCGTGGCCACCCGCCGCGCCGAGGAGGAGATTCTGCCGATCACCGAGGACATGGTCGTCTCGGTCGAGCCGCTCGGCGCCGAGGCCAAGCTGGGCGACCGCAATCTCGGCGTCGCGAACTTCGTCCCGATCACCGCGGTCGAGGCCAAGGCGGACAAGATCGCCAAGGCCAAGCCCGACGCCGCGCGCATTGCGCGTTATGTCGAATACCTAGTCAAAGAGAAAAAACTGCCCCGCCCCGAGGCTGAGGCGCAGGCCCTGCAGTGGGCCGAGCAGGTGATCCTCGACGCGCGGACCAAGCAGCTCAAGCAGACGCACATCTACGACACCAGTCTGCCGGCGCGTCCCGAGACCCAGCACCTGGACAAGGCGACGATCGACCACCACGGCCGCTTTGGCAACCCGAAGAACGCGACCGAGCAGCTGCTCGAGCGCCTCGAGGGAACATTCGAGACGGTGAAGGCGGATCCGAAGGCGCTTAAGGCGGCGAAGGCCGACGCCGGGGCCATGAAGGCCGCCGGCGGCGATCCCGTCGTCGCGGCGGCGCTGCGCGAGCTGAATCTGCGGCAGGTGACCACCGACAACCTGGCCGACGGCGGCTGGTGCGTCTGGATCGCGAAAAATCAGGCGCGGGTCCTGGCCGACCCCGCGCTGCGCAAGCTGATCGGCGAGGCGACGCACTTCGAGGATTTCACGGCCTTCGGCACCGAGTACAACCCCAAGGACCCCGGCGTGCGCCTGCAGGCGGCGCTCTTCCAGCGCTACGGCGAGATCCTCCAGCAGCACGGCATCGTCGGCGCGGACCGCTTCCCGCCGGAGAAGGCCGAGCAGGTGATGGGCGAGGCGGTCGCGGCCATCGACAAGATGCTGGCCGATCCCGCCGCGCGGGAGGCCGCCGCGAGCGAATTCTTCGCCAAGGTCGAGTCCGGCCGCGAGAAGGCGGCGGCCCAGGCGCTGATCCCCGAGGCCTCGGTGCACGAGGGCGAGACGAACTTAAGCTTCTTCGACCTGAGCAAGCTGGGGGATTTCACCGTATTCCAGCAATGGCTCTCCCTGCCGCGCGTCGAGCCCAAGGCCGGCAGCCCCGACACCCTCCAGGTCTCGGTGGTGCCGATGAAGGCGGCGACCGCCGCGGACGGCGCCTCGGTGCCGCGCACCCTGCAGATCGTCGC
>JADYZQ010000219.1 GCA_020853015.1 Deltaproteobacteria bacterium | reverse complement strand
GGCGTCAGGTAGCCGACCTTGGGGTTGTAGTTGGAGTTGTCGAGCGAGCACTTGGTGGCCTCCAGCACGGGGCGCTTGGCGCGCTCGAGGTCGCGCAGCAGGCGCTCGCACATCTCGACGGAGAGTTTTTTGACGTCGACGTCGGTAGCCATTTACTTTTTCTTCTCCTTGGCGGCTTTGGCCGGGCGCTTTTCCTTGGTTTCCTTCGGGGCCGTCTTCGCCGCGGGTTCGGCCTCGCCGCCCTCGCCGGCTCCGGGAATGATACCCGCGACTTGTCCCATTCTCATCACGGCCTCTTCCGCGTGCTCAATGGCGACGGCCAGTTCTTGTTCGGCCAGGGCCGCGTCCCGGCCGAGGATCTTGGCCAGGCCGTCGAGGGCCTTGATGCGTCGCTCCTTGGGCGACTTGGTGATCCGGCAGGCGCCGTCGACCAGGATAGGAGCGAACATCTCGATGTGCTGCCGCTTCTTCTCGAGGTCGGCCTCCTTGACCTCGCGGCGGATGTGCTTGGAGAGGCGCTGGCCCGCTTGGATCAGGGTACGGCGGATCTCCTCGACCAGCTCGTCGCTGGCGTCGATGGTCTCTTTGGAGGCGTTTTTGAACTTGATGAAGGGCGAGACGACGCTCACCGCGATGATGTAGGGCCCCTGCGGCAGGCTGTTTTTGGGTTGGTTGAGCCCATAGGCGCGCCAGTTGACCGAGACCGTCGCCTGGGTGATGGCGCAAGCGGCCTTGTCGAACTGCAAGGGGACGCGGTTGGCGAAGCGCAGCAGGGTGACGGGCTCGTCCTCGGCCGGCCTGTCCAGCAGGCGCGCGATCGCTGTCTCGACCAAGACCGGCTTGAAGTCGCAGATCGCCGGCTTGCGGGAGACGACCGAGAAGAAATCGACCTGTCCGACCCGCTGGATGCTCTTGGCCAGACCCGACTCGCCGATGCTTAAGACCGAACTGGTCGAGGGCGCCATCAGCTTGGCCTTTTGCAGGGCGGCGAAGACCTTTTTGAATTGCTCCTCCGAGGCCTTGTCGACGCTCAGGTCGATGAGCGACTGCGGCAGGCCGTCTTTTCTCATTTCGGCCAGGACCCCGTCGCTGATGCGGGAGAAGCCTTTTTTCAGCCAGGCGCCGATCGAGACGCGGCCGAAGAGGTGGGAATGGGCGATGAATTCCCCCAGCTTCATGGTGTGCGGGTGGGGGGGGGTGGCGTCGGGGATCTGCGGCATTTCCTCGGTGACCCGGGGCACCGTGACTTCCTCTTGATCCAGGACTTTGTAGCGCAGGGTCAGGTGGGGGTTCACCAGGGTCGTGCCGGTAAGGTAGGCCAGCAGCCCGCCCTCGCCGTTGAGCTGGATGCGTGCGTCGATGACGAACTCGCAGGCCAGACCGTGGTCGCGGTCCCAGTCGACCGCTTCCTTCGACTTGAGCGTTCCCTTGTTGTGCTTGATGTCGACCTCGACGACGCATTGCACGGCCTTGCGCATCTTTGCGGTCTTGGTGACGACCGTCGCGCCCCGCGCGCTGGTCAGCTGGGCCCAGGTGGTGACGGCGGAGATGCCGATGCCTTGCTGGCCCCGGCTGCAGCGGCCGCGCCCGAATTTCGAGCTGGCCAGGTACTCGCCGAAGACCTTGACCACGTCGTCGGGCTCGAGGCCGGGGCCGTTGTCCTCGACGCGGATGCGGATCGAGTCGGCGTTCTTGGCCGTGCCCTCGCCGACCTTCTCGATCAGGACGAAGACCTCGGGGAGGATGCCGGCCTCCTCGCAGGCGTCCAGCGAGTTGTCGACGGCCTCCTTGATCGTGGTCAGCGCGGCCTTCGTGTAGGAGGAAAAACCGACCTGCTGGAGGTTTTTGGAAAAATATTCGGCGCTGCTCGCCGAGGTGATGGTCTGGGTCTTGGCCATGGGTCCCCATACAAGGGTAAATTTTTATTAATTTCAAGGAACTTTAATCTTAGGGGGACATGGGGTTGCAAAATGGTGGAAGCGGTGAAGGAAAAAAAGAAAAGCCCCAACGGGGCTTAATGGCGCTCCCACGGGGATTCGAACCCCGGTCTACGCCGTGAGAGGGCGCTGTCCTAGACCCCTAGACGATGGGAGCAACGGGCCCGGCTATAGACGTTCTTTCCGGGCTTGGCAAGCGTTTGCCGCAAAATTGGTTTGGGGACCTTCCGGGGCCTTATTCCAGGTCTTCCGCGTCCATGGGCGTCGGGGGCGCCTTCTTTGCCGTCCACTGATATTTGAGGTCGATGGCCCCGCAGAGCTCCGATTTTCCCTTCCAGACCAGGCTGCCGGAGGCCTCGGTGGGCGAGGTCAGGGTGCCCTGGGCCGTGAACTCGAGTTCTTCCCGGCTGCTGCGTCCCTGGGCCGTGAAGGACTTGCCCGCGATCGTCGCGGGTCCGGAGCTGGAGATCTGTCCGCTGAAGGAACAGGATCCGTTCTTTCCGGAATAACTGCCGCTGAACGAGGTGACCTGGTTGCCCTGGATCGAAAAGCTGACAGGCAGGTCCTCGCCGCTGCTTCCGCTCCATTCGCCCTCGAAGCTTTCCGCAACCGCGGGGGCGGCGGGCGGGGCCGCGGGCGGCGGCGGGGCGGGCTGAGCGACAGCCGGCGCCGCGGGCGGCGGAGCGGCCTCCTGCTTTTTGCTGCAAGCGCCAAAGGTTCCAACGGCGATTAAGGCCAAGCAAGAACAGATCATGGTACGGAGCATTCATCCCTCCCGATTCATGGAATTTGGCCGAGCCTCGAGAACCTTAGGAGGCACGGCGGGACATTTCAAGGATTATGTCGAGACGCCAATACGTGACGGTGAATCCGCGTGGAATCCTGCTGAAGGACGCGAAGTAAGGACGAAGCGGCGCCGCGGTTTACGACTCGGGCTGGGCCACCGGCAAGACCTTGCCTGCCTGGTGCTTGGCGATGCGCCTGGCGATCTTCTCCTTGACGTAGCCGTTGGCCAGGTACCAATCGACCGCCTTTTTCAGCGCGGTGCGCACGGGCGTCTGGGGCAGGCCCAGCTCGCGCACCGCCTTGTCTGCGCTGAAGAACATCTTCTTCTTGCCCAGCTGCACCGCCTCGACCTCCACCGCCGGCGGCTTTTTAGTCAGCCGCGAGACGCCCTCGCTGAAATAGGCGAAGCCCAAGGCCACCGCGTGCGGCATCTTGACGCGCGGGGCCCGCAGCCCGGTGAGCGCGGAGAGCTCCTGCAGGATCTCGCGCAGGTGCAGGTTGCGGTGTCCCAGGATGTAGCGCTCGCCGGCCCGGCCCTTCTCGGCGGCCAGGATGTGGCCGACCGCCACGTCGTCGACGTCCACCAGGTTGAGGCCGGTGTCGATGTAGGCGGGCATCTTGCGGTTGAGAAAATCCAAGATCATCTTTCCGGTGGGCGTGGGTTTCACGTCGCGCACCCCGATCGGCGCGCTGGGGTTGACGATCACGACCGGAAGGCCCTTCCGGTAGAAATTCATCGCCTCCTGCTCGGCCAGGAACTTCGAACGCTTGTAGTGTCCCTTGCAGTCGAAGATCGTGATCGGCGTCTCCTCGTCGCCCGGCTTGCCGTCTTCGGGGATGCCGACCGCGCCCACCGTCGAGGTGTAGACGACCTTCGCGACGTTGGCGCGCTGCGCGGCGGAGAGGATATGGTGCGTGCCCTCGACGTTGCTCGCGTAGATCTGCTTGGGGTCGGGATTGAAGAAGGTGTACTGGGCGGCGACGTGGTAAAGCTCGCGGCAGCCGTGCAGCGCGGGGCCCAGGGTCTCGGGCTTGCGCAGGTCGCCGTAGAAGATCTCGACGCCCAGGCCGCTGAGCTGCTTGGGATTGGAGTTGCGGCGGATCAGGACGCGGACGTCCCGGCCCGACTTAAGCAGGGCTCGGGCGACGGCGTTTCCAACGAATCCGGTGGCACCGGTGACGAGGGCGATGGGTTTCATGGCTAAAATTGCGGGCAATATATAGATCGCCGCCGGGCGAGTCGAGGGTATTTTCCGGGCCTTCGCGGGGGCGGAAAAGAAAGAAAAAGGCCTCGCGAGTATCGGTGTTTTTAGGCACCTCGCGAGGCCTTGAGCCTATTGGAAAAGGGGGGAGATGATATGTAGTAGTTACGCGGCTCCCCCCATAAAGTTTTAGCCGATCCGATTATTTTAAGAATTCGCAGCCCGCGGGCGGCTCGCTGCCCAAAAGTCCCTGACATTCCGACTTGTTGATGCTGTCGAGGCAGGCGTCCAACTGCTTCTGGGTGGCCCCGACCTTGGGCATGTCCTTGGCCGAATTCAGCGCTGTTTTCATGGTAGTTTGGCAAAAATCCTCGCTGGGCATGGCGTTGGGCTGGCAGGTGACCAGCTTCTTGCACATCGCCCCCACCACGGCCCCAAGGACTTCGTCGGAGCTCAGTTTTTTGCCCGGGCAGGCGGTTAAAAACAGCAAGGCGAGTGGAAGGATGGAGAATTTCAGGAATTTTGCCATGTCGGCGATCCTTTCGCTGAGGGTTGGAAGACTTAAGGCTTGCGCGGCTTGTCGGCCAAAGATACAAGAGCCTTCCATAAAGACAAGCGATTTCAAGATGAAAGCCGTCGTTCTCCATCGCCATGGGGGGCCCGAGGTCCTCGAGGCCCTTGAGCTGCCCCAGCCCAACATTCGGGCCGACGAGGTCCTGGTCAAGGTCCGCGCCGTTGCCCTCAATCACTTGGACCTCTGGATACGCAAGGGCTTGCCCCACCTGAAACTTGCTTATCCCCACATCCTCGGGAGCGACATCGCCGGGGAAGTTGCCGAGGTCGGGGACTTGGTCGAGGGCGTCACCTTGGGCCAAAAGGTCCTGCTGCACCCGGGACTGAGCTGCGGCCGCTGCGAGCGCTGCTCCGAGGGCCGCGACAATCTCTGCCCGCGCTACCGTATCCTCGGAGAAAACATCTCCGGAGGTTACGCCGAGTACCTCGCGGTGCCGGCCCGCAATCTGTTGCCATTTCCGCAAAACCTCGATTTCGCCCAGGCGGCCTGTCTGCCCCTGGTCTTTCTCACCGCCTGGCAGATGCTGGTCGACAAGGCCGCCATCCGCCCCGGCCAATGGGTCTTGATCCACGGGGGCGGCAGCGGGGTCGGCTCGGCGGGCATCCAGATCGCCAAGCTTTTCGGCTGCCGCGTGATCGCGACGGCGGGCTCGGAGGCCAAGCTCAAGAAGGCCAAGGCCCTGGGCGCGGATTTCGGCGTCAATTATAAGAACGAAAACCTCCTCGAGGCCGTCGCCCGTATCGCCGGCAAGCAGGCGATCGACGTGGTCTTCGAGCACGTTGGGAAGGCCTTGTGGAAGGAGTCGCTGTTGTGCTTGAAGTGGGGCGGCGTCCTCGTCACCTGCGGCGCGACCACGGGGGCGGAGGTCACGACCGACCTGCGCCAGGTCTTTTTCCGGCAGCTGCGGATCCTGGGCTCGACGATGGGTTCGCGCGGCAGCCAATTCGAGATCCTGCGCCAGGTCGAGGCGGGGCGGCTCAAGCCGGTGCTCGACCGGACCCTGCCGCTGGCCGAGGCGCGGGAGGCGCATCGGCTGCTGGAGACCGGCGAGGCCTTCGGAAAGATCGTTTTAATCCCTTAACCCTCACGATGGAGAAGCTGCGATGAAGAAAATCTGGTTATTGGCGGCGCTGGCGGCGCTGCTCGGTGCGGCCCCGCTTCAGGCCGAGGAGGAAGAAGTCAAGGAGGTCAAGGCCCCTTCGTCCAAGCAGGTCTCGCAGGAAATGGCCGAGGTCTGGTGCGGCAAGATGGAGGAGTGCGACACCAAGAAGGAGATGAGCGTCAAAGAGTGTCAAAAGATCCTCTTTGCGAGCTTCAAGAAGGGCTTCGGTCGTCTCCCCAAGGACAAGCCGCTCACCATCGAGCGGACCACCCTCGACCAATGCAAGGAAAATATCAGCAAAGGCACCTGCGAAGGCCTCAAGGGCGCGAAGTCGCTGCCGAACTGCGAGTTCATCAGCCTGCTGGGGCAATGAGCCGCGCGGGCGAGGGAATTTCCATTGAGCGTAAAAAAAAGGCTCCCGCGCGGGAGCCTTTTTAATTTTCTGAAATGACGGCGGCAGGGACGGCGGTTCGGAATTCGCCGCCGGCGTCGCTTAGAACCGCACCTTCAGCGCCGACAGATCCTCCGAGAGGATCGTCTTCGCACGGGCGGTCACCTGCGGCAGGACGCTGCTGACGAAGAAGCGCGCCGACTTCACCTTGCCCTCGAGGAAGCGGGCCTCGTCGTTCTCGGTGCAGATCTTGCTTTTCTTCTCCTCGTTGTCGGCGCCTTGGGACTTCCAGATCTCCTCCAGCTTGACCAGGGCGACGACGGCCTGGTCCACCAGGAGGTAGGCGACGAAGGTGTCGCCCAGGTTGTAGAGGTAGTTCACCGCGTGCAGCTGGGGCCGCAGGATGTCACCGCCCATGCCCCATTCGGCAAATTTCATCGTCACCTGGCCGACCTGATCGAGCGCCTTCTTGATCGAGGCGACCTCGTCCTTGAAGGCGGGATGCGCGGCCTGCTTGCCGCAGAATCCGTTCAGCTCTTCGTAGAGCTCGCGGAAGTATTCGCCGTTTTTCTGGCCGATCTTGCGGCCGATCAGGTCGAGGGCCTGGATGCCGTTGGTGCCCTCGTAGATCGACGAGATCTTGATGTCGCGCATGTATTGCTCGACGGGATACTCCGAGATGTAGCCGTAGCCGCCGTAGACCTGCATGGCCAGCTCGCTGACGCGGAAGCCCATGTCGGTGCAGTAGGCCTTGCAGACCGGGGTGAGCAGGCTCAAGCGCCCGGCGTATTTTTCTTTGGTGGCCGGGTCTTGCTCGACGTTTTCCTTGTCGTCCAAGTAGGCCGAGTACAGCAGCAGGGCGCGCATGCCCTCGGTGTAGGCCTTCATGGTGATCAGCATGCGCCGCACGTCGGGATAATCGATGATCAGCGTCTTGCCGCCTTGGGTGCGGACCTTCGCGTATTCGAGGGCGCTCTCGTAGGCGGCCGAGGAGGCGGCCGCGCCCTGCAGGCCGCAAGCGATGCGGGCCTCGTTCATCATCTGGAACATCATCGCCATGCCCTTGCGCTGCTCGCCCAGCAGGTAACCGATGCAGTTGCCGTTGTCGCCGAAGCTGAGCGTGCAGGTCGACGAGCCCTTGATGCCCATCTTGTGCTCGATGTTGACGGTCTTGACGTCGTTCCAGTCGCCGAGGCTGCCGTCGTCCTTGACGCGGAACTTCGGGACGACGAAGAGCGAGATGCCCTTGGTGCCGGCGGGGTCGCCCTCGACGCGGGCGAGCACCAGGTGGACGATGTTTTCGGTCAGGTCGTGGTCGCCGCTGGAGATGAAGATTTTGTTGCCCTTGATCTTGTAGTGGTCGCCCTCTTTGACCGCCGAGGTGGTCAGGTCGCCGACCGCCGAGCCCGCCTGCGGCTCGGTGAGGCACATGGTGCCGCCCCACTTGCCCGAATACATGTTGGGGACGAAGCGCTGGGCGAGATCCTCGGTGCCGAAGGCCTCGATCAGGTGGCCGGCGCCGCGGGTGAGCCCGCTGTACATCGAAAAGGCGATGCAGGAGCCGACAAAGAACTCGGTGGCGCCCATGGTCACGGAGACGGGCAGGGCCGAGCCTCCGTAGGTGGCGGGGACGTCCATGGCGATGAAGCCGTTGGCGGCGAAATTTTGGTACGCCTCCTTGAAGCCCGGGGGCGTAGTCACCTTGTCGCCCTCGTGCTTGCAGCCGATCTGGTCGGACTTCTTGAACAGGGGGTCGATCTCCTTTTGGGCGAATTTCAGGGCCTCGCCCAGGATGGCGGCGAAATCCTCGCGGCCGAAACCGGAATATTTTTCGCTTTGCCCGAGGTCTTGGATCTTCAGGTAATCGAAAAGGTTGAATTCGACGTCGCGATAGTTCACTTTGTAGGCCATGTTTCCTCCAGGCTAAGCGGAATGTGCTATCAGAAGGCTGTTGAAAAACTTATTTATTGTTCCCGCCGGAATAAATCCGGCTCCACACACCGCCCAAAAATCCTTCGGATTTTCGGGGCCCGCCAATCCGCCTTCGGCGGCTTGGCCCGACGACCGGTGGTTTTCAACAGCCTACTGGAATATTTCAGACAAAAACGCGGCTCCTATAGCGGTTTGCGGGGGCGATGGCAAGAAGGGAGAGGGCGGATGGCCCCACGTTTTCGTACATTAATTTTGCTGGCGATCGGCCTTATTTTGGCACCTGCCGCGGTCCGGGCGCAAGGCGACTGGCAACAGCGCGTCCTGGCCAAGGTCCAGAACGGCACGGTCCTGGCCGTCGACGAAAAGGGGCGCATCCTCTTTTCCCACCAGGCCGACAAGGCCTTCGTCCCGGCCTCAACCCTGAAGGTGCCCACCGCCCTCGCGGCCCTGGCCATCCTGGGCGAAAATTATCGTTACAAGACCGACTTCTTCCTGGACGGCTCGGGCAACCTCTACGTCAAGGGCTATGGCGACCCCTTCCTGATCTCGGAAGAGCTGGCCCTGATCGCCGCGCAGCTGAAGGCCAAGGGGCTCAAGTCGGTGAACAACATGGTCCTCGACGGCAGCTACTTCGGCCCCGACGTCCAGGTGCCGGGGCTGGCCGGCTCGCTCAATCCCTACGACGCCTACAACGGGGCGCTTTTGGCCAACTTCAACACCATCAACATCGTCAAGAGCGGCGGCGAGGTGCGCAGCGCGGAAGAACAGACCCCGATGACCGAGATCACCCGTTTGCTGGCGGCCAAGGCGCCCAACGGCAAGAGCCGGATCAACGTCGCGACCCACGAGCGCGAGGCGGCCTTGTACCCTGGATATCTCCTCAAGGAGTTTCTCGCCCAGCAGGGCGTTGCGGTCACCGGATCGATCGCCTTGGGATCCGTCTCTCCCAACGCGAAGCCATTCCTGAGCTATGCTTCCAGCAAGAGTATGCGCCAGGTTTTGGAGGCGGCGCTCAAGTATTCGCAGAACCTGATCATGAACCAGTTGGCGCTGACGATGGGCGCGGCGAAGTTCGGCGCCCCGGCCTCGCTCGCCAAGGCGAAGAAGGCCTTGGCGGATTTCCTTTCTCAGGAAGTGGGGCTGCGGGACTTCAACGTCGAGGAGGGCTCGGGCATCTCGCGCAAGAACCACATCACCGCCCTCGAGATGGACAAGGTGTTGGTGAAGTTCTTCCCCTACTACCAGCTGCTGCCGGTGAAGAACGGCATGTGGGTGAAGACGGGGACGCTGAGCGGCGTGTCCGGCCTGGTGGGCTACTTTCAATCCAAGTCGCACGGCTGGGTGCGCTTCACCATCATCCTCAATCAGGCCTCCAACCAGCGCGACGAGATCGCGCAGCTATTGTTCGAAAATTTGCAGTAAGCGAGCCGGCGTTCGCGCTATTTTTTCTTGAAGAGGTTTCCGAGGAAATAACCGGCCGGAAGGCAGGCCGCCCAAATCCCCGCGAAGGCCCAGCCGCCCCAGCCCTGCCAGTGGGTCAGGCCCCAGGCGGGCAGCCAGCCGCCCAGCAGGCCGGCCGCGAGGCCGCGCCAGCGGTAGGTCTTTTTCACGCCCGCCTGCATGTCGGTCATGATGTGGGTGAATTGGTACATCGTCTTTTCTCTTCGCCCCTACTCCGGGCCTTTCGTGAAATGCCGCATCGCATTTTCAAAGGCGGCTTTCAACTCCCCATAATCCTTCGTCACCTGGAATTGCGGGTACTCTTGCACGATCTTCTCCGGCGGGCAGAAGAGGATCCCGACGTCGGCCTCCTCGAGCATGCCGATGTCGTTGTAGGAGTCGCCGGCGGCGGCGATCTTGAAATTGAGGTCCCGCAGCTTCTTGACCGACTCGCGCTTCTGGTCCCTCAGGCGCAGCTGGTAGTCGACGATCTTCCCCGCCTTGTCGACCTTGAGGTAGTGGCAGAAGAGGGTGGGGAAGTGCAGCTGCTTCATGAGCGGCGCGGCGAACTGATAGAAGGTGTCGGAGAGGATGATCACCTGAAACTCCGACTGCAGCCAATGCAGGAATTCCTTCGCGCCCTCCAAGGGCTGCATCGTCGCGATGACCTCTTGGATGTCCTGCAACTTCAGGTGATGCTGTTCGAGAATCTGCAGCCGGCGCTTCATCAGGACGTCGTAGTCGGGGATGTCGCGCGTGGTGAGGCGCAGCTCGGCGATGCCGGTCTTTTCGGCGACGTTGATCCAGATTTCGGGGACCAGCACCCCTTCGAGGTCTAAGCAGGCGATCATGGGAGCTCCTAGGATAGATTACGGTGCTATTCCGCGCCAAATAACATGGCCTTGGAAAGTTTCAATCGCGTTTTATTCCCCGGCCCCCGGCGGCGCCGACCCGCCGAAGAATTTGCGGTAATTCTCCAAATCGCGCTGCTCCTCCGGGCTCAAGCTGTCGGTCGCGGGCAGAAGCAAGGTGCTGCCGTCCTCCTGCGGCTTGACTTCCATATAGGTCTCGTTTTCCGCGCATTGGCCCCGGTCGCGCACGCGGAACTCCAATGCCCACTCGTTGGCCACGACGCGCGGCATGCAGACGAAGCGCGTGCGAAAGGGCGAGGCCGCGGCCGAGGCGCCCAGGCACAAACTGAACAAAGCAAGCGTCGCCGCGAACTTCCTCACGGGCTCCCCCAGCTCAAGGGACAGCTCTCCAACAGGGCCTGTCCCTTCCATTCCTGCTGGCAGAATTGCAGCGCCCGCCGCTCGGCCTCCAGGCAGTTTTCTTTTCCGGAAAAGGTCATCTCGCCCCGGTAGCTGTTGAGCGCCATTCGGTTGCCCAGCGGGCTGATCTCGGTCTTTTGCACGCAGGTGAAGTGCCACAGCGGGCTTCCGCTGAATTGGTGGTCCGTCGCCGGCCATTGCAGGGTGAGGGGCGGGTAGAAGCGCAGCGAGGTCGTCGTGGGGATGAGCGCCACCGCCCCGCGCGGCTCCTTCGCGAAATACACGATGTAGCGGCGGCTGCCCGCGGGGCAGTCCTCGTCCTCGGCGATCGCGGAGAAGAGCAGGGTCTCGTCGGAGTCGCGGCGCACGCACATGCGCCGTTCTTGAGGAAGCCCGTAGGCGACGTCGGGATTCCAGGCCCGCGCCGCGGGAATTTGCAGGAGGATCCAGAATAGCATCGCGAATAATTTCATAGGGCGGCGGTGGAAACCTTCCAGGGGCTTTTAAGCCCCGTCAGGCTCCGAAGGGAAGGCGGAATTGCGGACTCTAAACCTCAGTTCTAAGCCCTCGCTTCAAAACTCGGTTCTTGTACAATAAAAAATCAATTAATATCAATATGTTAGCATGTATAGCGGGAGCTTGCCGCGGCGCATTTTTTTGGCATCGCTCTTGCTTAATAGCTTTCTAGCCAGACTCGCTTCATGTAAAATAAATTCATCGAAACCTAGGAGAATCCATCCATGGCCGGAATCGAAAAACCCATCACCCCGACGCGCGTCGTTCCCGGAACCGTTCCCAGCGATGCGGGCGCTCCGCCGCCTCCGGCGGCCGGCAGCAGCCCGGCGGCTTCGGCCCCCTTGCCCGATCTCAATCGTTTCAACGCGATCACCGGCCGCAGCGCCGGCGCCCCGCGCAGCATTTTGACGCGCGCCTCGGTCGGCTACAACGGCCCTCACGAGATCGGCGGCGTGCGTTTTGCCTCGACCGACGCGGCCCTCGACCAGATCATCGTCGAGAACGGCGCCGACGGCAATCGCGCCCTCTTGCAGCGCGCCTACGACGAGGTCATGGCTTAAACGGTTTTATGACGCAGAAGAAACCAGCTCCGATCCGCGACTACGAGGACTTCCGCAAGCGGGTCCTCGCCCTCCCCAAGGAGAAGCAGGCCAAGATCCTGGCCAAGGCCTTCGACCTCGTCTACGACCAGCTCGACGACAACGTGTGGCGCACCATCGCCACCGCCATCAAGCACGCGAAAGACTCCGAGTTGGAAGGCCACGAGGATTTCAAGATCGAAGACAAAGACCTCAAGAATCTCACCCATATCCAAGACGGCTACCGCAAAAAAGACCACTAAAATCGGCCTCATTCCCATTTTAAGGTTGTGTCGGGCCGAAGCCTACGGTTAAGATGAGCCATGGTTAAAGTCACCGGCCCCACGGGCCCGCAAGGTACTCCAGCGGCCG
>JADYZQ010000218.1 GCA_020853015.1 Deltaproteobacteria bacterium | reverse complement strand
GGCAGGCCGGGATGGCGGTCTACCTGAAGCGCACGCGGGGCTTAAGCTTCTTCAAGACCTTGGGCTGCATCTTCTTCGTCACCGTCATCGACCTCTACTGGGTGATCGCGCTGGCCTTCGCCGGCAGTTTCCTGATGGACATCCACCTCCAGGGCTTCCACCTCCAGGATTGGGTGCGGCGCGTGGCGGGCATCGCATTGATCGCCTTCATCCTCCACCTCGCCTTCTGGCGCGGCTGGTTCGGGAGAATCGTCCCCGCGCGGCTGCACTTCGGGATCGGCGATTGGCTGCGCGGCAAGCACCTCTTTCAGCCCTTCCACCACGCCACCGTCGCCGACTACTTCAAGATCGCCCTCGCCCGCTTCCCGATCCACGCGGCGATCGTGTCGTCGCTGTGGTTTTTGATCCGCTTCGCCGGGGCGACGGTGCCCTTCCGCGACGTCGTCGCGACCGTTCCCATCGTGCTGCTGATCGGCACGATCCCGCTGACCCCCGGCGGCCTCGGTGCCACGCAGCTGGCGCTGGTCGAGCTGCTGAAGGACCACGTCGTCCCGCCGCCGGCGGCCCAGGGTTCGGTGGGCCCCGCCGAGCTGCTGCTGGGAATTTCCCTCTCCTGGATGATGTTGAACTACCTCCTCAAGGCGATCGCCGGCCTGATCTTCCTGCGCGGCGGCTCGCGCGAGCTTTTCCAAGAAGGGCCCGATGCCGCGCCGCATTAGACGCATCAAAAAACCGACGCAATTTTCTTTGCGGGGCCTCCGATAACTCATGATAGAATGGGCTCAGAGGAGGTATTGGGTTTATGGACGACCCCGCCGGTCGCTTGATCCACGCCGCCGCGCTGGACGATTACTTCTTCGAGGAAGTCCGGAGCGCCTTTCTCAAGCAGAAAGTCCGGGCCCTCCCCCACACCGAGTTCTACCTCGTCCGCCTGCTCAGCGACTTTTGCCGCCGCGACAACCTCTACTCCAATCCCGGGCACGAAGACACGCCGCTCGCCATCCTCTACCTCGAATCGCTGCAGAGCGGCGGCCACGAGGGACTGCGCCTACTCAAGCAGATCGCCGACTTCGCCCTCTACACCTCGGGCTTTTTCCAAGACTCGCTGCTGCGGCAGAACATCGACCTCGACTACTACGCCAGCATGGGCGGCAACGCTTACCGCCGCCTGCACTCGCGGGCGCGCGAGACCAGCCACGGCGAGGCCTTCGCCGAGACCTTCCGCGAGCTGAGCGAGCGCTTCCTCCACTTCGTCGACGTCCTGGCCGAGATCAGCGAGCGCTCGAACGTCCTCAAGGACTCCGACCTGCTGCGCCTTTATGAGAAATGGCTCAGCACCGGCTCGGAGCGCCTCAAGCAGAAGCTGGAAGAGTTCGGAATTAGGCCACTGTCGCCGGCCGGCATGCCGCGCGGCGAGACGAGGCACTGATGCTGAGCGAACTGCAAAGCTGGATCGAGGAGACCTACCGGCTGGAGCCGGAGGCCCCGGTCGCGGATTACCTCATCGACCGCGCGCAGCTCGAGCGCCACTTGGACAAGGACAGCCCCTACCGGAACGCCGAGGAAGTCCTGCTCTTGAGGGGCGACGCGGAGGACTGCGAAGTGGGGCTGTTCCTCCACCCCAAATTCGGCTGCGAAGGAACCTCGGTGGCCGAGGCCGACACCCACGGGGTCATGACCGCCCTGGAGGGCGTTTCGCACTTGCGGCTCTCGCTCCACCGCCTCAAGCGCTCGGAGGGGCTGACCCAGCTCGAACTGGAGTTGCAGGCCGAGGTCGACAAGTTCCTCTTCCTGCGCTTGATGCCCGACGAGCTCCGGCGGGCCGAGGCCAAGCGCCATCTGCTGAGCGAAGCCAACCTCGAGGGCCTGAGCCGGGAAAACCTCGACCGCTACGCCGCCGCGCGGCGCTTGGCCCACCGCTACTGCCTCCACCTCGAGGAGACCTACCTCGCCCCGCGTTCCTTCGACGGCCTCTACCGCGAGCTGCCGAAGTTTTATCGCATGAGCCATTGGCAAAAGCTTCAGGCCATCGGCTTGCCCTGAACCGCCCCAGCGGAATGCGAGGTCCCTGGAAGGGGAAACGCGCCTCGGGAAAAAATTGACAGACCGCCCCCCCGAAAATAAAGGTCCCGGCGTGCGTCAATTCCTGACCTTCCTGCTCTGTCTGGTCTGCGCCCTCGCCGGCGCCGGGACGCTTTCGGCCGCCCCGGCACCCGCCGGCTCCGCGGCCGGCTCGGCGCCGCCCCTGCGCGGCATGGGCCTGGGCCTGTTCAGCAAGGACCCCCAATACGACTATCGCCGCGACCTGCAGGAGTTGAAGGCCCTGGGCGTCAACGCCATCCTGCTGGTGGTCAACTGGTACTCCCCCGACATCCGCTCCAACGCCATCGAGCCGCGGCCCGACCACGGCGCCGAGAACAGCACCATCTCGGACGAAAAATTGATCCAGGTGATCCGCGCCGCGCACCGCCTGGACATGAAGGTCCTGCTCTTTCCCTACCTGCGCTTCGACCGGCGCGGCCCCAAGGACTGGCGCGGCGTCCTGGCCCCGACCGATTTCGCGGTCTGGGCGAAGAACTACGAGCGCTTCATCCTGCACTACGCCGACCTGGGCAAACGCCACGGCGTCGAGTTGCTGAGCGTCGGCAGCGAGCTGGGCTCGATGGAGGAGAAGACCGAGTTTTGGAAGGGGCTGATCGCCAAGGTGCGCTCGCGCTTTCCGGGCGAGCTGCTCTATTCTTCCAACTGGGACCACTACAGCTACCCGACCTTTTGGCGGGAGCTCGATTACATCGCGATGACCTCCTACTATCCGCTCTCTAAGAAGAACGACCCGGAATTTCCCGAGATGCTGGCGACCTGGCAGGGCCTGAAGAAGAAGATCCTCGCCTTCAAGGCCCAGTACCCGCAGAAGCTGATCTTCACCGAGGTGGGCTATCCTTCGCTCGACGGCGGCAACGTCAATCCCTGGAATTATTTCGCCAAGGCGCCGGTCGACGTGGCCGAGCAGGCCCTCTGCTACCTGGCCTTCATCGAGGCCTGGAAAAACACCCCCGAGCTGGCGGGGGTCTTTTGGTGGGTCTGGTTCGATCCGGGCGGCCCCAAGGATCCGGGATTCTCGCCGCGGGGCAAGCCGGCCGAGGAAATCCTGCAGAGGTGGTACGGCGGCGCGGGGCCGACGCAGTACTCCCGGCAAAAAACACCCTAAGGCCGGGCCGCGGGCGGATTTTGCTCGTTTGACATTCCGGCCCGAAGGGACGATAACCTTGGCCATGCGGAGTTTCGCGGCAAAAACCCTATTCTCGGCATTTCTGGCGACGGTCCTGAGCGTCGCTCCCTTGACCTCGGCCTGGGCCCTCACGCAATACTACGCCCGCGATCAATACCGTCACCCCGCAGCCTCGAAGTTCACGCCCAAGCGTTTCGGCTACATGCCCTCCCGGCGCTACCTGCCCGGCACCAACAAGGTGAAAAAGAAATGCATCCCCAACGGCCAAGCGCGTTGCATCGCCCGGCCCGAACGCCCCAATCCCTTCGCCAGCCGTCTCGACGGCTACAACAACTTACCGCGCACCCGCTCGGGCAGCACGGCCTCGCCGGTGGTCAAGACCTTCGATTTCGAAAATTACCCCGAGGAAGAATAGTAAAAAGTCGCCCCTACGACGGCTTTTTTTCCCCCAAATTGACGCTCGCGAAGTCCTTCGCGTAGATCCGGATGGTGGCCGTGAGCATCGCCAGCAGCATCGGCCCCAGCAGGATGCCGATGGGGCCGAAGACCGCCAGGCCGCCGAAGATGCTGAGGAAGAGCACCAGCTGGTGCATGTTGCTGCGGATCAGGACCGGGCGCAGCAAATTGTCGACCGAGCTGATCACCACCGCCCCGTAGGCCGCCAAAAAGATCGCTTGCTTGTTGTGTCCCTGGATGAACAGCACCAGGACCAAGGGCGCGATCACCGCGCCGGTGCCGAGCATGGGCAAGAAGGACATGAAGAAGGTCACCGCGCCCCACACCAAATAGGCCTCGATCCCCGCGAAATAGTAACCCGCCGTCGCCAGCGCCGCCTGGGCGAGGCCGGTCAGGAAGTTGCCGTAGAAGACGCCGTAGATGGTGTCGCGGATCTCTCTCGCCAGGCGCTGCTCGTATTGATCTTTCACCGGCGAGAGGCGGATCAGCGTGCCTAGGAAATCCCGCCCGTCGCGAAACAGGTAGAACAGCACGATGATCATGATGAAGAAGTGCAGGATGAAATTGGCCGTCCCCGCGAGCACCGACGGCGAGTACTTCGCCAGGATTTGGGCGAGGCGCGACATCGCCTGCTGGAGCAGGGGCACCAGGTCGAAATTGAAGCCGGAGAGGTATTCGAACTTGGCCGCGAAGAAGGTGATCTTCTGCTGGACGGCGGTCACCAGCCCCGCGATCGAGCTTTGCGTGATCGAAAAATTGCCGGCCGTGACCAGGGAGGCCATCTGCGTGGCGACCAGGGTCAGAAGGATGGCGATCGGCAGGAAGATGAAGAGAATGACCGTGGTGACCGAGAGGGTCGCCGCGACGTTGGCGCGCTGCTTGGTCCAATTCAGAAACTTCTGGTGGATGGGGTAGAACAGCACCGTGAAGACCCCGCTGAGGATGAGGGTCTGCAGGAAGGGGTGGATCAGGTAGACCCCCACCGCGATCAAGACCAAGAGGAGAAGGATAAACGCGCGCTGCTCGGTTTTTACGGAGTTAGCCATCGATCTGCACCAAGACGTCGTCGCCCTCGACCGTCACCGGGTAGCAGGCGAGCTTGAGGTTGGGATTGTCGGCATTGAGGCCGCTGCAAACGTCGAAGCGCCAAGCGTGCCAGGGACAGGTCACGACCGTTCCCTCCAGCTCGCCCTCGGCGAGCGGCCCGCCGCGATGCGGGCAGTTGTTTTGCGTGGCGTAGAATCGGCCGTCGACGTGGAACAGCGCGACCGGCTTGCCGCCGCACTCGGCGGCCGCTCCGGTGCCCGGGGGGACGTCCTGTTTTTTTGCGGCCTTGACCAACGGGGACACGGAATCTCCTTTTACCAACCTGCGGGCGGCGCCGCCGAGGGCTTGGCCGCAGGCGAAGCCGCCGGCACGGGAGCGGCGGGCTTGACGCCCATCCGGCTCATCAGCTGCTGCCTGATCTTCTCTTTGTCGGAACCTTGGTAGAGGCTGTCGAATTCTTTCCAGGCCTGGGCCTCTTCGCCCAGCATGAGGTAGTCGGCGACGATCTGCAGGGCGTTGGCCGGGCGGTAGCCCTTGGCCAGCGCCTCGCGCTGCGCCTGGATGTCGTCGAGAAACACCTGGCGGAACTCGCGGTCGGCGCGCCGGTACTGGCCGTCTTTCAGGGCGTAGATCGCCGGCGGGAAGGGGCTTTCGGAGTAGGGCTGATCGCCGATATAGGTGAAGTCGGGGTTGCAGGTGACGATCTCGAGTTTCTTGTCGCCGTTCAGGTCTTGCAGGCCGATCTTCTCGCCGCAGTCCTTCATCGGGAGGTCGCCCAGCTTTTTGGCCGGCTTGGACAGCGAGTAGATCACGTAGT